>CAISJD010000170.1 GCA_903885605.1 uncultured Chthonomonas sp.
CGATGACGCCGTCCATGGTGGGTCGCAGGCGGAGGCGCTGGGGTTCAAACGGGTAGGTCGGCCGCACGCGGTAGTTGATCGCGGGTGGGGTAGGCCCGACGGCCGGGCCATCGGCCGGGGCCGCCTGTGCGCCCGCCAGGGGAGCGGCGGACAGGAGCGCCGCCAGACAGGCTATCGAGCCGGGGATGCGTAGGTTCACTAGTGGGCTCCTTGCTCAGCGACATCTTTCTGTAGCGACTCTATCACCCCCGGACCGGTTCCGTCAAGACGAAGGCGGGCCGTACTCGGCGGCGAAGCATTGACAGGCGCTTGCGCGTGTGCTAGAGTCTCATTCTACCGTCCCTGCGCGTCAGCGCACCCGGGGGGCGGCGGTTCGTATCGATTAAGGAGAAGCAGACCATGAAGAGCCACGGATGGCTCGGAGCGCTCCTGCTGGCGGCGGCGATCTCTGTCGCGCCGTTGCAGCAGGCCTGTGCCGCCGGGCGGGCAGCCATGGGTGGGCCCCAGATATCGGTGATCGCTCCCGCTCCGGGCAGCATCGGTGAGATCCTCTCGCTGGATGTCAGCTTCCGTGGCAGCCCGGTGGATACCGTCGAGCTGTACATGGATAATGCGTTGGTGGCAAAGCGGCAGCTGGACACGCCGCAGAGCCGAGGCGTCATTTCCTTCCGGCTTGAGACGGCCCTCCTCACTGAGGGGGACCACGACCTCACGGTTCGGGCATGGGGAGGCGACGGCAAGCCGGGCATCGCAACTGCTCGCGTGCGGATCCCGGGGGCGGACCTCTCCGCGCCCGTGCGCGTCTCGTACCCAGCCAACGGCATTATGGTCGCTGGCATCGTCCCTGTCCGTGTGCAGCTTGATCCCGAGCTGCAGCGCCAGCGGCCCTACGTCAGCTTCTTCGTCGACAAGGAGCTGAAGGTCCTCCGCAACTACCCGCCGTACGAGTACTCGTGGGATACCACGACCTACCCGAACGGCTGGCATATGCTGGAGTCCTGGGCCCAGGCGCCCGACGCCCTGACGCCGTTCAAGGCCCGGCCGATCAACGTGAACGTCAACAACATCAGCGGCGAGACGAAGCGCCAGACCGATGTTGAAGACCTTCGTCCAGCCATTAAGCGTCCGCAGCCCATCGTAATGGCGCCCCGTGTGGACCCGTCGGTCTCTGACGCCCGCTCGTCGGCCGACGTCGATCCCGGCGCCGCACCTGCCGCCGCCATGGGTCCGCACAACGCCGCCTCGGTTGCTGACGCAGCCTTCAGCGAGCCGTCGGACGCGGGCCTCGGTGTGCAATCGGCGCCCACATCGGCCGGCGTTGCCGAGGGCTCGGTCTCCGCAAAGCTGCCGCGCCTCAGCCCTCGGATGATGGGCGGGGCCGCCATCCAGCCCAACGCGAGGCTTCGCACGGCTTCGGCCCAGCCCGCGGCGCGCAGTGCCGTCCTGCCCGGTCTGGACTTCTCGTCTCAGTCGCACGGCGTTCCCGCCGGTCCTGCGGGTCTCGCCATGGTGAAGGTACAGCCCGGGGACACGCTCACCTCGCTCGGCGCCCGCGCCGGCCTCCGCCCCACCGAGATCGCTCGGTTGAACAACCTGCCGCCTACGGCCAGGCTCGCGGCGGGTCGGTCGCTCGTGGTGCCCCGCGTCGGTGCGTTCGACGTGGCCTTCGACGGCACGGCAATCGCGTTCGACGTGGCGCCTCGGGTCGTAGCCGGCGTCCATCTTGCCCCGATTCGGCAGATCTTCGAGCACACCGGCGGCCGGCTCTACTGGAACGGTGGGCAGGCGCAGACGGTCAAGGCTGTGAACTCCACCAGGGAGATCGAGCTTAAGGTCGGCAGCGCCAACGCCACGGTCAACAACCGCTCGGTCGCGATGGATCACAAGGCGTTCGTTGAGAGCGGCCGCACCATCGTGCCGCTGAGCTTCATCCGCGACGCGCTCTCGGTTCGACTGAACTTCAGCCGCACCGACGGCCGCATCCTGCTGCAGTCGAAGTAAGCTCGACCGCGCCGCACCAACGCAGACGGGCCGGATCGGTATCTTCCGATCCGGCCCGTTTCCGTTGCTACGTCCGCTCAGTCCCTCAGCCGTTCAGGCGCTCGCCCCACAGCAGGCGGCGGCGCACCTTGCCGTAGAAGCTTGGTCCCCCGCAGGAGACGATGCGCGTCGTGAAGGCCGACCGGCGCACCAGCACCCGGTCGCCTGCCGTCAGGCGGCATACCTCAAGGCTGTCCGCCGAAAGCACGACCTCGCCCGATGCCTGCAGCACGGTGATGCCCACATCCATGTCGGCCGGCGTCACCAGCGGCCTGGCGGCAAGCGTGTGGGCGCAGATCGGCACCACTACCAGGGCGTGTACGGTGGGCTCCACCAGGGGGCCGCCGGCCGACAGCGCGTAGGCCGTGGAGCCGGTGGGCGTCGCCACGACCACGCCGTCGGCAGGAAACTCCATGGGCGGGTGGTCGCCGAACGCCGTGCTCATGCGTAGCATCCGGGTCATGGAGCCCTTGGTCAGTACCACGTCATTCAGTGACTCCGCGGCGGCAACCCGCACTCCCTCGCGGACGACCTCGCAATTCAGCATCATGCGCTCCTCGATGTGCGCCCGGCCATCGAGGAAAGCCTCCAGGTGCTGCTCCAGGCTGTCAGGGTGGGCCTCGGCGATGAACCCGAACTGGCCCATATGGACCCCCAGGATGGGGATGCCCAGCGGGGCGGCCAGGGCCGCGGCAGACAGGATGGTCCCGTCTCCGCCCAGCGTGACGATGATGTCGGCCTGAGCGAGCCGTTCCTGACCGATGCACTCCGCAGGCAGGCCGAGGGCATCACCGGACGCCGGGTCGGCGCAGAGGTCCAATCCCTTGCGTCGGAGGATGGCTGCCGCCTGCCTGCCGAACGCCACTGCAGCGGGCTTGCCGACAGTCACGTAGAGGCCGACCATCGTAGCAGAGGGCGTTTGCATCATGCCGCCATTATACGCAATGGACGCGCGAACGCGGCCGGGGGCACGGTGCTTCGTCACGCTTGGGGCCCGGCGCCGTACCCATGGGTGGGGGACGACCCATGCTTCACCAACATGCCTATCTGAGCCCGGCGGCATTGGACGCCGCTGATGCCATCCTCCAGTCCGAGGCCCTGTGGACCGCCCTCTTGTCCGGGCGGTTCTGCTTCGGCCGGCTCGTCTGGGACCTGGCCGGTCCGCATGACCCTGAGTGGCCGGATTGGCGCAAGTCGCCGCCCATGGCAGGAGGGATTGACCGGTAGGTCGCCAAATCGGGTATCTAGATTGGAGCAGGGCGGCGGGTAACAGACGTAAGCCGCCGCACCGAAACAAGGAGGGCACCAACATTGGTTCGCAAGGTCGCTAAGGTGGCAGCAGTGGTGGTCCTGATGGCAGTGGTCGTGGCGCCATCCGTGGCACGCGCCAATCCCATCGACGGTCTCAGCATCCGCGTGGGCATGGCCATCCCGTCGTCTGGGCAGAGCAGCGCCGACCCGGGCGTTGACGGCGGCTTCGTGCCCGTCGTAGATCGGCCCGGACGGGTCGGTCTGGCTCCCGGCCTGCGTAGCGCCGTCGACTTCGGTGCGTGGGGCGGCGGCTTGGACTACAGGCTGAAGGGTATCCCAAGCCTGTTCAACGGCGAGGGCTGGTCGACCAGCATTTCGGCTGACTTCCACTACTCCAAGCGGAATGCCGGCATCGTCCGCATCATCCCGGTGTCCATCAACCAGGTCTGCGCGTTGGAGAGCGAGGGCTCCTGCAAGCCGTACGCCGGCTTCTGCCTTACCGCTGCCACCATCAGCGGCGACGGGCTCAGCAACACGACCCGCTGGGGCGGCGGACTGATCCTCGGCGCCGACTTCACAGAGAAGCTCTAATTCGAAGGCCGCTACGAGTGGATTGACTGCACCGGCGGCGTTCCGGATGCTTCCGGCTTCCGAACCTACGTGGGCTACCGCTTCTAGTCGCTCCTACCGCGCCTCAGCGGCGCGCCCGGCCGGCCATCGGTCCGACGCCACGCAACGTCCCGACCCTGTCGCGGCGTGCGTGGCGTCGGCGCGACAGGCCCTTGATCGACCCCAGCTTCGCGCGCCATTCGGCAGGGACTTGGCGTTCCGGCGCCGAATTGGGGTATCTAGATTGCAGCTGGGTGGCGGGGAACATAGGAATGCCGCCGCGCAGCACCAAGGAGGGCAGTAACAGTGGTACGTATGTTCGCAAAGGTTGCGGCGGTGGTCGTGGTTGCCGCGGCGGCGTTGGCGCCGTCGATGGCCCGCGCCAGTCTGATCGATGGCCTCAGCGTCCGCGTCGGGATCACGATCCCGTCGTCCGGTGAGAACACGGTGGCGTTGCCTGGCGGTGGCGGCGGCATATCCGACGCTCCCGGTCTGCGCCACGTCATCGACTTCGGCGCGTGGGGCGGCGGCCTTGAGTACCAGCTCAAGGGCGTCCCCAGCCTGTTCAACGGCGAAGGGTGGAGCACGAGCATCTCTGCCGACTTCCACTACTCCGAGCGGAAGGCGGGCATCGTCCGCGTCATCCCCGTCTCCATCAACCAGGTCTGCGCGCTTGAGGCCGAGGGCAACTGCAAGCCGTACGCCGGCTTCTGCCTCACCGCCGCCACGATCAGTGGCGACGGTCTCAGCAACAGCACCCGTTGGGGCGGCGGCCTGATCCTCGGCGCCAACTTCACCGAGAAGCTCTACTTCGAAGGCCGCTACGAGTGGATCGATTGCACCGGCGGCGTTCCGGATGCCTCTGGCTTCCGCACCTACCTGGGGTACCGCTTCTAGTCTGAGGTGCGCCGCTCCGGCGGTAGCCTGATGGCCGGGCATCCTTGACATCAGGGGTGCCCGGCTTGGTATAATCGACCATGGCCGTGGGCGGTTGGCTCAGTGGTAGAGCGCCTCGTTCACACCGAGGAGGTCACTGGTTCAAATCCAGTACTGCCCACCATCTAGACGGCCCTGCCTGGAGACAGGCTGGGCCGTTTGTGTTATCTTGGAGCTGTCGCCTTTGTGCGGTGGCCAAGCGCTCTGATGTCCAGCTGATACCGCAGACCAGCGTCTCCGGCGCACCGGCGCTTGATCCGGGAGGGCTCGATGGCGTTCTTTGGGCGTTACCGGCGGCTCATGCGGCTTACGTATGGGGTACTGCTCGCCATCTCCGCGGCGCTCTTCCTGATGAACGTCAAGACGCAGTACCGGAGCACGCGTAGCCTTATGGATGAGCGGTTCCGCCAGACCGCCGACAGCATTGACTTCCTCGTCAAGAGCCTTACCGACCACGTGGAGGGCTTCCGCGCCGTAGCCGAGACTTACTGGCGCGAGGATGCCCGAAGCTGTCCCTACGGCGCCCTGGTCGGCCAGATCCGTGAGTTGCCCGGCAAGAACGCGTTTGCCCTTGAGCCCGTGAAAGCTCCTTTCAAGGCATCGGAGACCGGTAACATCACCGGTGCGGGGAGGCTGTCGGGGAGATCGGCATCATTCGCCAAGGGCGTCCGGGTCGCACTCGGCATGAACACCCAGTTCGGGGCGGCCCTGCGCAACATGCCCGGCGTGGTTTGGGCCTACTACACCTCCGTTGACGGCTTCATCAGCATGTATCCCTGGGTGCCGTACACGGAGTACCACTACAGCGAGATTACCCATACCGGCGAGTTCTACTCCCTGGGCGCGCCGTCGGCGAACCCGACCCGCCGGCGTTTCTGGACCGGCGTCTACGTCGACCAATGCGGCAAGGGCCTCATGGTCACGTGCGGCGCACCGGTGTATGCGCAGGATAGGTTCGTCGGTACAGTGGCCGCCGACGCTACGCTGGACCTCCTGAACACATACCTCAAGGGCTACCCCTACAAGGCGTCGTCTCTCTTCATCGTCAACGATCGCGGCGAGATGCTTGCCCATCCTGGCCTTGTTCGCTCTACAGACCCTGATGTCAAGAATGTGAAGCTTGCGCTGCCGCGCGCCACAGGCCTGACACCGGCCAAGCTCGCGGCGCTTGCGCCGGGCAAGGAGCACGTGCTCGGCGGCTATGTGGTCGTTTGCCACCAGTTGAAGAGCGCCCCGTGGCGCGTGGTGATGCTTACGCCGCGGGCGTCACTGGTGCGCTCGGTCGCGGTCCAGTCAGCCGGGCCGCTCGTGGTCTTGCTCGTGGGTATGACGCTCATGCTCCTTGTGGCTAACTCGCTCACACGTCGGGAGTTCATCGAGCCGGCTGAGAAGCTGGTCACCCATATTGATGCGGCCAGCCGCACGCCAGACGCGGCCATACCGCCCGTACCCGACGCGTGGCGATCCTGGTTCGACACGGTCTCACACGTCTTCAGCGAGCATCGCGATCTGCTTGAGCAGCTTCGCAGCCAGAACGAGCACCTGGAGGAGTTGGTCGCCGCCCGCACCGCCGAGGTGAGCAAGCGCAATGACGAGCTTGCCGCCGCCATGGACCGCCTCAAGGAGATGCAGCGGCAGATCGTCACGCAAGAGAAGATGGCCGCCCTGGGCGGATTGACCGCAGGCATTGCCCACGAGATCAAGAACCCGCTCAACTTTGTCAACAACTTCTCCGAGCTTTCCCTGGGCCTGCTGGACGAGATCGCCGAGCTGTTGCAGAAGAGCTCGGAGCGGCTCGACCCCGACGACCTGGCCGACCTTCAGGACATTCTGGGCGACCTTCGCCAGAACGCGGCCAAGATCAACGAGCATGGCAAGCGCGCCGACAGCATCGTGCGCGGCATGCTGCTCCACTCAAGGGGCAAGCCCGGACAGGCGCAGGAGATCGACCTGAACGCGCTCGTGGCGGAATACGTCAACCTGGCCTACCACGGCCTCCGTGCCGTCGATGCCGAGTTCAACGTGAAGATCGACACCGAGTATGATCCATCGATCGGACGCATCTCCGTAGTGCCGCAGGACCTGAGCCGGGCCATCCTCAACATCGTGAACAACGCCTGCTACGCGGCCTACGATGCGCGCAAGCAGCGGCCCGCGGGCTTCATGCCGGCGATCCGGGTGACAACGAAGGTGGTGGGCGACCGAATCGAGATCCGCATACGCGACAACGGTGACGGCATACCCGCCGACGTCCGCGAGAAGGTCTTCACGCCGTTCTACACGACCAAGCCCGCAGGCAAGGGGACAGGCCTGGGCTTGTCGATCACGTACGATATCATCGTGCAGGAGCATCAGGGCGAGCTACTGATTGAGTCCGAGGACCACCAGTTCACGGAATTCATCATCAGGCTCCCCGTGCGGCCGCATGGGCAGGAGAGAGAGCAATGAGGGTACTGGTAGTCGACGACGAGGAGGATGTGGAGCTGCTCATTCGTCAGCGGTTCCGCCGGCAAATCCGCGAAGGCGAGATCAACTTCAGCTTCGCTCGGAACGGGGTCGAGGCCATGGCGAAGATCGCCGCTGAGCCCGACATCGAGATCGTCCTGACGGATATCAACATGCCCGAGATGGACGGCCTGACCCTTCTGGTGCATCTCAAAGAGCTTGACCGCGTCTTGCGGTCGGTGGTCGTCTCAGCCTATGGTGACCTCGACAACATCCGGACCGCCATGAACCGCGGCGCGTTCGACTTCCTGACCAAGCCTATCGACTTCGCCGACCTCCACGTCACGCTGGAGAAGACGATCCGCAACGTAGAGGAGGTCAAGAGCGCCCTGGCGACGCACTCGCAGCTTGAGAACATCCAGCGCGAGCTTCAGATTGCCAGCGACATGCAGCAGTCGGTCCTGCCCTCTACCTTCCCGCCCTTCCCGGAGCGCACCGATCTCGACATCTACGCTCGTATGACGCCTGCTCGCGAGGTGGGCGGCGACTTCTACGACTTCTTTATGCTCGATGAGGACCGCCTCGGCATCATCGTGGCCGACGTCTCCGGCAAGGGCATCCCGGCAGCGCTCTACATGATGCTCAGCCGTGCGCTGGTGCGTGGGCGGGCACTGCAGGGGCTCTCCCCGGCGCAGTGCCTCACTGAGGCCAACGACATGCTCTGCGTCAATAATCCCACCAGCATGTTCGTTACGCTCTTCTACGGCGTGCTGAACCTCGCCACCAGCGAGCTGACCTACTGCAGCGGCGGCCACAACCCGCCCATGTTGGTCTCGCCCGGCGGCCAGGCGCAGGAGCTTCGATCGGTGGGTGGGCCCCTCCTCGGCGGCTTCGACGGCGTGACGTACCGCGAAGGCACGCGGATGATGCAGCCCGGTGAGTACCTCTTCCTCTACACGGACGGCGTCACGGAGGCCGAGAACCGCATGCAGGCCATGCTCGGCACGGAGCGGCTGGCGGCCACGCTGGAGCGGCACGCCGGCCTGGACGCGGAGGCGCTCGTGCAGGCGGTCTTTGACGATGTGCACGCCTTCGCCGACGGCGCCATGCAGAGCGACGACATCACAGCCATGGCCGTGCGTCGGCTCGGCCCGGTTCAGCCGTGAGGCGTTGGGCCACCGGAGGGCGGCCGGCTAACGACGCCGGTCCGCTGGAGCGTGCGGCCCAGCCGTGTGTGGCGTCGGCGCTGGCGGCCCTGGGCGCCGACGCTGTGCCGCGGCAGGAGCGGCCGGGACTGCTCATGCCGGCGTTGGCCCTCTTGCAGCGTCGGCATGGTTCCATTGCAGATGGGACCATTGCCGCGCTCGCTCGCTCGCTGGGCCTCCCGGAAAGCAAGGCCTATGCCGCGGCTACCTTCTACTCGTCGTTCTCACTGGCAGGCGACGCCTGTAAGGCCCGGCCGCCGGCGCTGGATGCCGCCCTCGAGTCCGTCATGGGGGCGGAGCGCGCGCCGGATGCGATCTGGTCCCGGGGGATCGTCGCACCCGATGGGCGACCCGACGGCGCCCTTGTGCGTTGCGGCCACATCAGGCCCGCGTCGGTGGATGACTACCGCGCAGCGGGAGGCTATGCAGGCCTCCGGGCCGCGCTGGCTATGCCTGCGGAGGCAGTCATCGAGGCGATCCGGAGCGCCCGGTTGCGCGGGCGCGGCGGCGCGGGCTTTCCGACCGCCGCCAAGTGGGACCACTCCCGCACGGTCGTAGCGCCTGCCAAGGTGGTCATCTGCAATGCTGCTGAGGGCGACCCGGGCGCGTTTGCCGACCTTGCCATCCTCCAGCAGGACCCGCACAGCGTTCTTGAGGGCATGGCCATCGCGGCCCATGCCGTTGGCGCGGCAACCGGCATCGTCTACATCAGGTCAGAGTACGAGGAGGCCATCGCGACCGTTCGAGGAGCCGTGCGGGAGGCCTCTGAGTCCGGCGTGCTCGGCTCCGGCTTCACTGTCGAGGTCTTCAGCGGCGGCGGACGCTACGTCTGCGGCGATGAGACGGCCCTGCTAAACTCCATGGAAGGAGCGGCGGGGCGCCCACGCCTGCGCCCGCCCCTGCCCACAGAGCACGGACTGTGGGGTCGGCCCACCGTGGTGGACAACGTCAAGACACTGGCCCTCGTGCCACTCATCATGCGCCACGGCCCCGAGTGGTTCGCCTCTATCGGCACCGCAGCGACAACTGGCCCGGCGATCCTGGCAGTCAGCGGCTTCGTGCGGAGGCCGGGCGTCGTGGAGGTCCCCATGGGTGTCACGCTGCGGCAGGCGATCGAGGACGGTTGCGGAGGCATGGCCGACGGAGCCCGCTTGAAGGCCATGCAGACCGGAGGTCCCCTGGGCGCCTTCCTCCCGGCGGATGCGCTGGACACGCCGATCTGCTTCGACGCGATGAAGGCTGCCGGGTCGCCGCTGGGGTCGGGTGGGATCATCGTCGTCGATCACCGTACCTGCATGGTCGCCTCGTCCCGGGCATTCGCCGAGTTCGCGGCCGCAGAGTCGTGCGGGCACTGCGCTCCGTGCCGCCTGGGCACGCAGCAGGTGGTGCTGGCCCTGCGCAACCTGATGGGCCCCGGAGCATGTGCGGCGGACCTCGATCTCATCCACCGGATGGAGGCTGCAATGCGCTCGTCTTCGTTCTGCGCTTACGGACGGTCTGCCGCATCGGTGGTTGTCTCAGCTGTGAGGGTCTTCCCTGAGGAGTTCGAGGCCCACGCGGCCGACCGGCGTTGCCCGGCGGACTGGTGTTCCATGGAGGCGCTCTGACATGCCCCAGTTGACCATCGACGGCATGCCGGTCACCGCCGCTGACGGCCAGACCGTGCTGCAGGCAGCGCTCGCGGTCGGGCTGAGTATCCCGCACCTCTGCCACCATCCCGACCTGCCGCCCGGCGGCCACTGCAGGCTCTGCGTGGTGCAGGTGGAGGGCGGGCCCCTCAGCGCGTCGTGTCAGCTTCCGGTGCGGGATGGGATGTGCATCGCCACCGACACCGTGCCTGTGCGCCAGGCCCGCGAAGCCGCCCTGGACCTGATCCTGAGCGCGCACCCGATGACATGCCTGACCTGTGCGTCGAACCATGCGTGCAAATTGCAGGAGGTCGCCGCGCAGATCGGCGTGGATGAGGCGCGACTGGGCTTGCTGCGCCCGCTGGTGAGCCACGCCCCGAAGGATGAGAGCAACCCCTTCTTCCTCCGCGATCCGCAGCGCTGCGTCCTTTGCGGCATCTGCGTCCGGACCTGTGACGAGGTGCAGGGGCGCGGCGCGTTGGCTGTCGGCTATAGCGGCGCGGCGACGGCCATCGTGGCCGGAAGCGATGCCCCGATCGCTGAATCGATCTGCGAGTCGTGTGGCGAATGCGTCACCCGATGCCCCACGGGCGCACTGGTGCATCGCGAGTCTCGACCGCCTGCGCGCGAGGTGCGCTCGGTCTGTCCCTACTGCGGCACTGGTTGCTCCTTGTTGCTGGGCGTGCGCGGCGATCGGGTCGTCTCGGTCCGGGGCGATGCCGACGGCGCGGTGAACCACGGGCGGCTCTGCGTTAAGGGCCGGTACGGCATGGGCTTCATCCACAGCGAGAAGCGCCTCACTACGGCTCTGATCCGCAGAGACGGCGTCCTGATGCCTGCCACCTGGGACGAGGCCCTGGACCTCGTGGCGGAGCGCTTCGCCGCGAGCCGCGGATCGGCTTTCGCCTGCATCGGTTCGGCTCGCTGCACCAATGAGGAGGTCTACCTCACGCAGAAGTTCGCACGGGCCGTCATGGGTTCCAACAATGTCGACAACTGCGCGCGCCTCTGCCACGCGCCCACCGTTGCCGGCCTCAAGCAGAGCCTGGGCACAGGAGGCGGCACGAGCCCCATCGAGGACCTCGCCAAGGCCGCATGCGTGTTGCTCGTCGGCTCCAACACAACTGAGGCGCATCCGGTGGTCGGCGCGCAAATCCGGCGTGCGGCCCGGCGTGTGCCTCTGATCGTGGTGGACCCACGCGAGACCGATCTGGCCCGCCGCGCGCGAATCCATCTGCGGTTGCGCCCGGGCTCCGATGTTGCGTTGCTCATGGGCATGGCTCGGGCCATCCTGGACGCGGGGCTGGAGAAGGCGACCTTCATCGAGGAGCGGACCGAGGGCTTTCTGCCGTTCGTGCAGGCCGCCGCGGCCATGGACCCCGCCTGGATCGAGGAGACAACCGGCGTGCCGTGGGCGGACATCGCCGAGGCGGCGCGCATCTATGCCTCCACGGCGCCCGCGATGGTTGTCTATTCGCTGGGCATCACGGAGCATACCCACGGCACCGACAACGTGCTGGCGATCGCCAACCTGGCGTTGCTCACCGGCAACATCGGGAGGCCCGGAGCCGGCGTGATGCCCATGCGCGGCCAGAACAACGTGCAGGGCGCCTGCGATGTGGGCTGCGTGCCGGACAGCCTTGCCGGCGGCCTGCCGGTTCGGGATGCTGCCTGCCGGGAGGCCGTGGGGCGCCGCTGGGGCGCCGAGTTGCCCGAGGCGCCCGGGCTCACGGTGATGGAGATGCTGGATGCCGCACGCCGGGGCTCCATCGGCGCTCTCTACGTCACTGGGATGGACGTGGCCTACTCGGCCGCCGATGCCACGCGCACCCAGAAAGCCATGCGCGCCGCCGGCTTCGTCGTGGTCCAGGACATCTTCCTGAGCGGCACGGCGGAACTGGCGGACGTGGTTCTGCCCGCGGCGAGCTTCGCCGAAAAGGACGGCACGTTCACCAATCTGGAGCGGCGCGTTCAGCGTGTCCGTGCCGCCGTGCCGCCTCCGGGAGAGGCCCGGCAGGACTGGCAGATCGTCTGCGACATCGCCCGGCGCATGGGCGCGGCCGGCTTCGACTTCACGAGCGCCTCGCAAATCCGCGACGAGATGTCGGAGGTGGCGCCTGCCTTCGCGGGCATCCGGTTCGACCGGCTCGAGGGCGACGGCATCCAGTGGCCCTGCCCGTCGGCGGAGCATCCTGGGACGCCGCGCCTGCATGTGGAGCGCTTCGCGACGCCGAGCGGCAACGGCCGCTTCACTGCGCTGGCATACCGCCCGTCATCTGAAGTGGCGGACGAGACCTATCCGCTGGTGCTGACAACGGGGCGAAGCCTCTACCACTTCCACATGGCAATGACCTCGGAAGTGCCTGGTCTGATGCAGTTGAACCCTGAGGAACTGGTCTGGCTCCACCCCGACGACGCGACCGCCCGTGGTGTTGCGGACGGTGACCTGGTGACGGTGTTGTCTCGACGCGGCAGCCTGAACCTGCACGCATGGATCACCGATGCGGTCTCGCCGGGGACGGCGTTCATGACGTTCCACTTCTACGAGGCGCCCACCAACCGGCTCACGCAGGCCGCGCTGGACCCGGTGTCCAAGACGCCGGAGTTCAAGGTGACGGCGGTGCAGGTTCGGCGGGCAGGCGACGAGGGCCGCTAGCAGAGACGCGACCGGCGCCACGGGCCGCGCACGCCCGTTCGCCGCGAGGGGAGGCGCTGTAGACCATGGCAACCAGCGTGGAGATGACCGTGCCGGGTGATGTCGAGCATCTGGCGTCCCTGCGCGACTGCGTCGAGACGTTCTGCGACCAGCTCGGGCAACCGCCAGACTTCACCATGGCCTTGATGCTCTCAGTCGATGAGGCAGCGACCAACGTCGTCATGCATGGGTACGAGCATTGCGTCGGCGATATCCAGATCCAGGTAGCCGTCACGGACGGCAGCCTCGTGGTTCGCCTGACCGATACGGCCCCTCCATACGACCCAACCCAGGCCCCGGCGCCGGACATCAACGCGCCTATTGAGGAGCGTGCCATCGGCGGCTTGGGCATCCATCTCATCCGCAGCAACATGGACATCGTTGCACACCGCGTCACCGAGGCCGGGGGCAACGAACTGACACTGACCAAGCGCTTAGCCGCGCCGCAAGGAGCATAGACCGATGGCCACCACAACCCCGTCCGCCGTCACCGTGCCTGTGAACGACAACCTTGATGCAGTCTCTTCGCCGGGTCTGGAGCGTCGCCTGAATGGGCTCGTCGAGGAGGGAAGCACCAGGCTGGTGCTTGACCTGACCAACCTGCGCTACCTGGCCAGCGCGGGCCTGCGCACCATCATCGCCGCCCACCGCTTTGCCGGCATGGCCGGTGGCGGTCTCCACCTCGCGGGCCTCAACGGCTTCGCGCAGACCGTGGTCGAGCAGTCCGGCATCGCCGGCCGCATCCCGACCTTCGCCACGGTGGAAGAGGCCGCCGCGGCGTTCTAAGGAGGCGCCGGCGTGGCCGCGGGCTCCGACGTTCGGGTTGAGGCTGTCCTGCTGACGGGCGGTTCCAGCCGCCGCATGGGTCGGGACAAGGCAACGTTGCCCGTGGGCGGCCTGCCGATGGCGTGTCGCATCGCCGGGGCGCTATCCGGCGCAGGCCTCGCGGTGACGGTCCTGGGCCGGGAGCCGATACCCGGCGTTGCCTTCGTGGCCGACGATGCGCCCGGGCAGGGGGTCCTGGCCGCGCTATCGCGTTACGAGCCACGAGGGGATCTTGTCTTCGTGGCGGCCTGCGATCTTGCCCGGTTCGACCCACGACTGGTTGCCCTGCTGGCAGAGGCCGTCGGCGGCGCGTCGGCGGCGGTTCCCGTCATTGATGGGCGACCGCAGCCGGTCTGCGCGTTGTACGACCGGCGGGCGATGGAGGCGCTTCCTCGTCTCGTGGCTGCCGGCGAGACGCGCCTGTCGCGCTGGCTCGATGCCATGAAGTGGGTGCCTGTGGGGGAGGACAGGTTCGCTGCGGCTGGGCTCGACCCGCGTTGCGCCCTGGGCGCGAACACGCCCGAGGAGCTGATACGCCTCCTCGGCGGAGACACGGGCGGCGGGGGCTCAGAACGCCCCGGCGCGGCGCAGCAGCAGCGCCAGGGCAGGCAGCCAGGCGAGGAGGCCCACTAGGCGGTCCGCCACAGTGGCAGGCTCTGCCGCAGGAATCCGTTCGCCTCGACGATCACAACCCCGAGACACCGCAGCCACAGCCACGGCGTCGGCTCGAGTCAGGACCGCGCCCAGCAACGCCACAGCGTAGAGCCGCGCGGCGCGCCGTAGGCCCGCCCGTGTGGCGCCCCGTAGCCGCAGGGCGTGCCAGGTGTCGGTGGCCGTGCCTCGCAAGGCATCCAGTGAGTTCAGCGCGATGCCCAGCGCCAGCCCGAAGCCACGCAGGCGCACGCGGCCCGCCAGGGCCTCCAGTGCGGCAGGCGACGCCCGGTCGGCCAGGGCTCCGAACCCCACCACCACCATGCCGCCTCGGGCGACGAGGGGACCTGCCGCGGCCCAGCCGCCGGGCTCGCCGCTGAGGGCCATGAGGCCGGCGGAGACCACCGCGAACGCCAGGAAGCCCCGGCCGGTGAGGCGCCTGAGCGACCGCACCTCCACCACGCCGGACAGCGCAACAATGACGCAGAAGGCCGGCCAGACCTCGTGCGAACGGGCCAGCGCGGCTGCCGCCACGGCGCCTCCGGCCACGTGGAGTGCGCCGCGCGCCGTTACCCGTAGCGGCGGCAGGCGGCAGTCAGGCATCGTCCAGGGCGAACCGGCGGCGTAGCTGTTGCACGAGCGTGTGCGCGGTCCAGCCTGCCGCCGATCCGACAGCCAGACGGAGCAGGCCCAGTGTTACCATTAGCGCGGCGGGGGCGGAATCGGGCAGGTGCAGCGCCTGGGCCGCCTTGTTCGCGGCACGCCAGAAACTCGCCACCATGCCCGGTCCGCCGATGATCAGGGCTCCCAGGCCGGGATGGAACAGGTCCCACAACACGGCGGCCGCGCCGGCGATCACGTAGGACGCCCGGCATCGCCTGTACCCAAACGCGGCAAGGCACGCCTCGGCCAGGAGGGCCTCGATGGCGATGGCGACGACGGAACTGATCGCCGGGCCCGAGAGGCCGAAGAGACGCAGCGCGGCCGCCACAAGCCCGATGGTGAGCAGGGCGCCGCGCCTGGGCACGAACGCCGCCCCCACGAGCGCCACGGTGATCCCGATGGCGGCCAGCAGTGTGCCGCGCATGGGCACATGGGCCGCCTGTAGCGCCGCCCCGAGCGATATCTCGACCACGCCCCAGAGCGCGCCGAAGAGGCCCAGGCGGGCGATCTGCCGGGCGTTCATGCGGGCCGCACCGTGCCGCCGGCGACCCGCAGCACTCTGTCCGAGCAGGCTTCGGCCAGCGTCTCGTCGTGCGTCATCAGGATCGCCGCACCACCACGCTGGGTGTGCGCCTCCAGTGCGGCGGCAACATGCCGTAAGTGGGCGGCGTCCTGGCCCACACCGGGCTCGTCCAGGATGATCATGGATGGCGCCGGCGCCAACGCCGCAGCGATCAGCACGCGCTGCTGCTCACCACGTGAGAGCCGATGCGGCGAGCGCTCCGCGAGGTGCAGCACGTGCAAGTGCTCCAGTACCATGGTCACCTCCGCGTCACCGGGCCGACCTGCCATCGTCGGACCGAGACCTACCTCCTGCTTCACCGTGTCGCAGAAGAGCTGGGTTGCCGAGCCCTGCATGACCAGCCCCACGTCAAGCCCCGGCCTTGGCGGGCGTCCCCGCACGGTTGCCGAGCCCGCGGCCGGCCGGATGAGGCCTGCCAGCGTTCGCGCCAGCAGGCTCTTGCCCACACCGTTACGGCCTACCAGGGCGACGATCTCGCCCTCGGCGACGGTAAGATTCACATCGCGCAGCAGCGGACGACCTCCCACGCGCAATCCGAGGCCCTCGGCGCGGAGCGTCACATCGCCGGGCGCATGCCCTGTCCGCCGTGGCAGGTCGGCCGTCGGCAACGCCTCGGGAGCACGACCTGACGCTGCCGCCCGGCCGGCGTCAAGCGCCAGAACTCGGCCCGCAAGGCCCGGCAGGCGGTCCCAGCGATGCTCCGCCACTACCAGGGAGGCGCCTTCGGTTCGCAGCCGTTCCAGAGATGCGCGCAAGTCGCTGCAGCCCGGCTCGTCAAGGTGGGCTGTCGGTTCGTCAAGCGCAAGGACGGCCGGCCGCATGGCCAGAGCCGCGGCCAGTGTGACGCGCTGCTGCTCTCCGGCGGAGAGACGGCCCGGACGGCGTTCGGCCAGACGTTCCAGCCCCATGGCGGCCATGGCGTGGCTCACGCGGTCGGTGGTCTGGGAGGCGCCGAGCCCGAGGCCCTGGAGGCCCGACGCGACCTCGTCCAGCACCGTTGGGCAGAGCAACTGCGTGCTGGGGTCCTGAAAGACGCAGACAACGGAGGCCCCGTCCCGCGCGTCGCGTCGCGCCACGGTGAGGCTGCCGTCGAGATCGGCGGCGATGCAGCCCGGTAGGATGCCGCCAAGCGCCAGGATGAGGGTCGACTTCCCGCAGCCCGATGCTCCGGCCAGGAGCAGCGTGTCCGGCAATTCGATGCCGAAGGTCACATCGCGTAGCGCGACCACTGAGCCGAAGGCAACGCCGAAGCCCTTGGCCTCGATCGAGTCGGCGCCGACGGCCGTCACGGTGCGGGCTGTCCCAGGACGACGGTATGTCGGACGGCCGCCACGTCGGAGAACCGTTGCACGAGACCCGGCCTCACCGTGACCACTGCCGCACCGTACGCGCCGAACTGCAGCGCGGTCAGCGCGGAGACCCAGCCGCCTGCGTTGGACAGCTCCAGCGGGCCAAGCTCGTCCACGATGAGCAGGTCTGTGGGACACGCGGCGCGGAGCGCGTCGGCGCCCCACTGCAGGGCCACGGGATCGAAAGCCCAGCGGCCGATGGTGGCGGCATGGCTACCCAACACAGCGAGGCGAGCAAGGCCGCGGCGCTCGCCGCTTCGGAGGTCGAGCGCCTGCAAGGCCGTCTTCTCGCCGTCGGACCAGACGCCGAGGGTGACCACACCGGCCACGGCGAGGCCAGAACGCCGCGCTTGCTCGGCCCAGTGCAGGCAGAGGCTCGACTTCCCGGAGCCGCGCTGACCGGTGACCAGCGTAATACCGCCGTCGAGGGCGGGCAGGGGAGCGGGGGGCGCCGGAGCCGGCCCAACGCCCCCCGACCGCGTCGAGCTATCCGAAATCGAGCCGCTCCATGAACTGCTGCGCACCCTCCACGAACGGCGCCAGCGGCGGCATCTCCTCGGGGTCCACGAAGCAGTCGATCACCGTGGTGCGGCCTGACGCGATGGCCTGCGGCAGCACCTTGAGCAGTTCGCCGGGGTTGTCCGCCCTGAAGGCCAGGGCGCCCAGGCCTTCGGCGACCTTGGCCGCGTCGATGGGCGAGAAGCGCGTAGCAACGGTCTTCTTGCCCAGCGTGAAGGTCTGCAGGTCGTTCACCAGGCCCAGCTTGTTGTTTCGGGCGATGATGAAGACCACAGGAATGTTGTGGCTGACCGCGGTGGCGATCTCCATGCCGTTCATCAGGAAGCACCCGTCGCCGGCGAGGCAGACGACCGGCCGATCCGGCGCGGCCAGCTTGCCTCCCACGGCCGCGGCAATCCCGTGGCCCATGGTGAGCATCCCGAATGGGGTGATGTACGATCCCGGCTTCTTCACGCTCATGTAGTGGATCGACCATGCGATGGAGTTGCCGACATCCACGAAGAGGATGGCGTCGTCGGGCAGCGCCTTCTGCAGGTCCGCCACCAGCCGCTGCGGTTTGAGCGGCATGGCATCCGACAGGAGCTTGTGCGGCTCCAGGCACGTTCCCACCTCTGCGCGCATGGCGGCCACGGCCTTCTCGCGCACCTTCCAGGTCTGGTCGTTCTTCACCACATAGCGGAGGATGCGGAAGCCAATCTCCGCCATGATGGTGCGGGCATCGCCCACCATGGGCACCTGGGTCGGGTAGCACTTGCCCAGTTCGCACGGGTCGATGTTGATGTGGATGAGCGCCTTCGTGGGCTGTAGCCTCGGATCCCAAGAGAGCGTGGTCATCTGGTTCATGCCGGCGCCGACGACCAGCAGAACATCGACCTTGCCGCACTTCAGGAACCGATCGGCAAGCGGAGAGCCGCAGAGGCCCAGGACGCCGAGAGCCAGGGGATGGTCCTCGGGGAAGGCGCCTTTCGCCTTGGGCGTCGTCGCCACGGGGATGCTGAGCATCTCCGCCAGCTCAAGTATCTCGTCGCACGCTCCGGAGGAGACCGCCCCGGAGCCCACGAGCATGGCGGGACACTCGGCCTCTGCCAGCAGCTGGACGGCGTCGATGACCAGCCGCCGGTCGAAGTACTCCGGGGCGAAGCGGTAGGTGGCAGGCGCCACGGCCTCGAAGTCCACCTCCGACCCGAGGATGTCCCGCGGCAGGCTCAGGTGCGCCGGCCCCTTCTTACCCGTGAGGGCGGCGCGCAGGGCGGCTTGGAGGTCATCAACGGCCCGGTGCCGTGAGATCACCATGGATGACCTGCGGGTCACGGGATCGAACATCCGCACCGAGTCGACGCCGTCCTGCGAGGAGTCCTGGAAGGCGCCCTTGCCGGCGATGCTCGTATCGACCTGGCCGGTAAGCACCAGGACCGGCACGTTGTCCATGTGCGATGTCGCAACGCCGGTGATCAGGTTCGTCGCGCCGGGCCCTGCGGTGGCGAAGCAGGCGCCCAGCGTGCCCTTCACCCGGGCGTAGCCGTCGGCCATGAACGCGGCGCCGGCCTCATGCTTGGCCACGATGGGCTTAACGGCATCGGTCCGGTTGAACGCGGCCAACAGCGGCACCACGGTGGTGCCTGGAATGCCGAAGACATACTCGACGCCTTCGGCCTCCAGATGCCGCAGGATCACATCTCCAAATGTCAGGCTCATTGCGCGGAGCCACCTGCGCTCGTAAGCGCCGCCGCGGCGTCCTCCACCGAGTCGTAGACACGGAGGATCGTGGTGAACCCGGCGATCTCCAGCACTTCCATCACGTACTGGCGCGCATTGCAGAGCGCAAGCGCGCCGCCCTGGCGCGAGAGCGCGCGAGCGGTGGCCAGGATGACGCGGAGTGCCGTACTGGCGACATACTCGCAGGCTGCCAGGTCACACACGATGCGCGTGGCGCCGGCATCCATCTGGTCTTTCATATCCTTCTCAAACTGTGGTGTCGACGTGGAATCCAACCGACTGGCTGTAGCAACAATAGCGACGGTCTGCATGCAATCACTCATTTGCTGGTTCTCCTGCGTCTAGACGATGGGATACCCAAACGTGGCGGGCACGATGTACGGCGAGACGGGCTCGAGGATGTCGAACGCATCGGAGAGCCCGACCAGGTCAAGCACGTTGCGAACGGGATCGGTCAGATTGACAAGGAAGAGCGTCGACTGGTGGTCGGCCAGGTGCTTATGGGCCGCGAGAAGGGCCGCGATCCCCGCCGAGCTCAAGTAGGTCACGTCGGCCAGGTTCAGCCATACATCGCCGAAGTACCGTGTCAGGGCCTGACGTAACGCAGACGCTGTGGCGCTGTCGATGCGGCCCGCCGCCGTGAGCTCGCGCTCACACCAGCTGAGGGTCAGGCCTGCGGGCACACCGGACACGGGGCCTGCCGGCGGCATCGTCTCGTGGGCCTGGAGCTGCGCCTCGTTCTGAGCGGGCAACACGATGAGCAGGGCGTCATCCTGCGGCTCGTGCACGACGACCTCGACGCCGTCCGGCACCGTCATGCCTTCTTCAGCCAGTGCTGCCTTGGCGTCTGCGAGCAGTCGGCCGCGGAACGCAGCGTCGGTACAGGCGCGGGTGATTGCAGCCCGAAGCGGGTTGGGTCTCATTGTGCCGCCTCCGTGTTCTCGTCGAGCGCCACCAGCGGCGGCAGGACCAGGTGCAGCGTGGTGGCCGTGTTCTCCAGCACCTTGAGGGTCATTCCCTCTGGTAGCCGGACGCCCCGTTCCGCCAGGACGGCGCCGGGATCCTCCACGAACCTGCGCTTCAGCTGCGGGTCATGGCTCACGGCGCCCAGCAGGGAGCCGAGGTCGCCGCCGCGCCAGAACCCCGACATGGTCTCGGCCCACAGTCTGTGTACAGCATCGAAAAACGACATAGCAGCCATTGGAAACTCCCTGGCGCCTGGTTGGGGTCTGCGGCGGGCGCCTCGCCGTGCCTAACGGATGGCAGTGCTCTGCGCGCCGCCGTCGCGGGCCACGCGCTCCACCTCGGCAGGATCGTCCAGCCGCACGCTGGAAGACCGCAAGGCCTTACGGAACTCCGGATCGCGCGCGTCGCGGGCCTTGGCCGGGTCGAAGATGCGCGCATCGACGGCCTCTGCCTTGTACGGCGCGAAGCTGGGCTCGCTGGTGAAGCAGTCCGAGAAGCTGTTCGCCAACCCGTCGAACAGGTTCAGTTGCGGTAGGCCCAGGATCTCGTAGAGGGTCCTGTGCATGCTGGGGATCGTGGTGTGCCTGTGCGATACGTAGCCGCGCTTCACCCAGGGGGATATGGCAAGCAGGACGCTGCGCTGGGCGTCCACATGGTCGGGCTCGCCGCCTGAGTCGTCCTGGGTGACGAGGATCAGCATGTTCTTCCAGTAGGGCGTGGTGCTGAGGAACTCGACGATGCGTCCCAAGGCCAGGTCATTGTCCGCCATCCAGGAGGCCAGGTAGGGGTAGCCCTTCTCGGGGTTGGGTCCGGTGCCGTGGTCGTTGCAGATGGCGATGTTGACGAAGGAGGGCATCGGCGCCGCCGAAGCGCCCAGGTAGAGCTTGCTGAAGTCCTTGATGAACCAGTCTGCACGGTACTGGTCCGGGATGTTCATGTTGAAGATGGGGAACTCGCGGCAGGTGTTGTCGAACAGCACCTTGCTCATGGGGATGTTCACCACCTCGCGCGCGCCGGTAGGGGCCTCATCCTCGTCTTCACCGACGCCGGCGAACTCGAAGCCCTCGCCGTAGTTGCGGAAGCGGACGCCGTTGCGCGCGAGATGCTCCCACATGGAGCCGGCTTCGGGGTAGTCCTCCGGGGCGATGGAGCCGTTTGAACCGAAGGAGGCCCGCCTGCCCGGAGCGGTGGACGTTGCGCTGAAGTCCCACCCGAGGGTGTAGGTCATCTGGCAGAAGTTGTTCGGCTGTACTCCCACAAGCCAGCGGTGGCCGACGCCGGAGGCCTCGGGCTCCATGTAGAAGTTGTCGGAGATGGTGAACTGGCGGGCAAGGGCGTTGTGGTTAGTCATCACGGCCGCGCCCTCCAACGTCGGCTGGCCCTGGCCGGTGATTTTCTGGTTGAGGCCCCAGCGCAGCAGCGACGGGTCGTCGTTGGCGCCGGGGATGCGGTCGAAAATGGCGTCGTAGGTGTGGTTCTCCTTGGTGATGAAGACCACATGCTTGATCTGCGGAGACGGCGCACCCGGCACGCCAGGAATGACGGGGCTCACCAGCATCGCGCGCTCGGAGGAGCGATCGATCAGGCCGTTGCACTCCAGTGTTCGTTTGGTGAGAACCGCCAGCGAGGCGACCGGCGGCACGGCGACCATCGACAGGACGCCGCGCATACCCATGAACGGATTGGTGGGCCGGCTCTGGCCTGCGCTGGGCCCATTGCCGAAGCCCTTGAAGCAGATGACCGCCAGGCGCTTGCCGTCTGGCATCACCGCCACGCGGTAGGGGTACCAGGCAGTGGGGATGTGTCCCAGTACGCGGAGCGTCTTGGCGTCCATCACCGCGATCGCGTTGATCCCGGATTCGGCCACGTAGAGGCGCTTGCCGTCAGGCGAGAGGTCCATGCCCGCCGGCCCGACCCCGCGCATCCGCGCAGCCAACGGCGAGGGCACGATGCGCATCTTGGCAGCCAACTTGCCTGAACGCGCATCAAGGCGCTCGACCATGTCGTTGTTGCCGTTCGAGACCCAAACCGAGCCGCGCCGGGCAAGCACGAAGTTGGGTGCGCTGCCGCCCACGGTCTTACCGTTGGTCGAGGGAGCCCCAACCAGCAGGCCCGTCTTAACGCGGGCAGTGACCAGCGGCGTCGAGGCGTTACGGACATCGATGCGCCAAGCTGAAAACGACTCGGGTACGTTCGGTTCGCCCAGCCCCGGCACCCTGCGGCCCTCGACCTCGACGCCGTCCCTGGACCCCTTGCTCGGGAAGCCGAAGGCGGGGAACGTGAGGCCGCGCGGGTCGCCCGTTCCGTTAGTGGGTTTCGGAATGGCGGAATACTCGAACATGCCGATATTCGTGACCCAGAGGTCTGTGCCGGCCAGGCCAAGGGCATAGGGGTAGCGCCCCACAGGCACGGATCCGACGACGCGCCTGGCCGCGCTGTCGATCACGGCCACTCGGAAGTTGGTGACGTCGGCGCAGTAGACCGCCTTGCCATCGGCGCTCAAGGTCAGGTCCATGACGAAGCTGTCCTTGAACTCCCTGCCGTCGATCGCCACGTTCAGGGAGACTTCGGCGGTCTTGGCCGCGGTCTCGGTATCGAAGGCGTAGACTGCGCCTGTCTCGCCCGAGCTCCACCAGAGCGTCTTGCCGTCAGGGCTGAAGGCGCATCCCCCGGCGTTGGACTTGCGCGTCGTATCGCCCACCATGGGCGCCAGCTGGCGGATGCGCTGCCCTGCCCCGAGCGGGTCGTCGATGAGCGTACCGATGCCCTCCGAGGCAACGAAGAGCAGCGAACCGTCCCGCGATACCGCCAGGCCGTGCGGGTTCTGGGCAACAGCAAGGTGCCGCCCGGAGGGGCGCAGGAACCTGCCGTTGGGCAGGATGGTCGTTCCCGCCGGGTCGTGCTTGGCATACTCGTTCAGCGCCGGGGCGCGAAGGTACGGCACGCCGGCCTTTGGAGGCGCCGCCAGAGCGAGAAGGCCGGTGAGTATCAGGGAGATCATGCGTTGCTCCTATGGTCTGGTCGGCGCCGCCCACCTCAGGCCGGGGAACCGACCGCTGTCGATCGCACGCCAGAACGCGTCCTTTGTAGCGTTGTACATACCAGACACGCCGTCCGCAAAGGCATCCCTGGGCACGTCGATCCAGACGTCGGGCGTCCTGGGGCCACCGAGGGCCGCCTGGCGTCGTCCGGCCTCGTGGATGATCCTCGTGATCTCACGCCAGGTTCCGTCGGGATCGAGGATCCCGTAGTCGCTGTTCTCACCCGCACGGAAGCCACCCGGATACCACCAGCAGACCGTGCCGTTGGCGTCGCTGCCCAGCGCCATGTTATAGAACGCGCGGTAGAAATCCTCCGTATAGCGGCGTGTCTCGGGAGGGTAGACCCGGCCTTCGAACTCGGTGGCAAAGTCACGCGAGGTCTTCTTGCGGCCCACGGCGCGGTCCCAGAGCGTGTAGCCGAATTCGGCCCAGATCACCGGCTTGCCCGGCGCCGTGAGCCGCGAGTAGGCCGCTGTGAACCAGCCCGGCCGGACCCGCTCCACACTGCCCAATCGTCCGTAGCCCTCGGGGCTCATGAAGTCCATGCTGCCCGCGAGGCCCTCGAACTCATACCCCATGCTCTCCGCCGGCGCGGTGGGATCGCCGGCTATGTTGCCTCGGAACGAGAGCAGGTGGTTCGGATCGACTGTGTGCACAAGCCGCCGCGCCTCGCTGTGCGTTCGGTCGAGCAGGGCGTTCAGGAAGCGGCGGTACTCAATTGCCATGGCCGGGCGCTTGCTGCCGGCGCGCAGGTCCTCGTCGGACGCGCCGGCAGCGACGCCGTTTTCCAGCGGCACGGAGTGGCTCCAGGCCAGCTCGGCTTCAGCGAGGCCCCCGAAGCGGCTCCGCAACCAGGCGTCCCACTCCTTGTCCCATCGCCTGCGGGACTCGCGCCCGCCCCAGGCCGGCTCCCAGGCCAGGTCATAGGCGATAATGGTGTCATCGTGGGCCAGCCGGTTCTCGCGGATGATCTCGCCGACGCCCGGCCAGGCGAAGTCCAGCGGAGTGCCCGGCCGCAGCGAGAGGTTCACTTTCAAGCCGTGGGCATCGCAGCGGTTCAGGAGGTCTATCAGGTTGCGGCTCTTACGCACGTCCACGTAGATGAACGCGCTGATCATGTTGAAGCCGATCGCCTGGATCCGCCGCAGGTCGCGTTCTACCACCTCCGCGTCGTACGAGGCCGGGGAGAGCCACTGCTCGAACATCGGCCCGTCTTCCAGCGCGATGCCGGTGGATGGCATGTAGTTCACGCCGTGCCAGCGCCACGGCTTGCCGTCCAGGGCGAACTGGTTGGCGCCTGCCGTCATGAAGGAGGGCTTCGCCTTGGGGTGTCGCACCGTCACGTCGTGGACCATAACATCGACGGGCTTGCCCGCCTGCAGCAGTTCGACCTTCACCGTGTACCGGTCGGTTTTGCCGGAGGGGACCGGCCAGACGGCCTCTGCCGCACTCTCCTGGCCGTTGGGCCTAAGCGCGAGGGTGCGCACGGTTACGGGGCGGCCCGAATGTCCCGCGACGGTGATCCTCGCCTGGAGGTTGGACGCGCGCGCGGGGCCCCGGTCCACCACAGCGCCGAGCCTGGGCCTGTCGTTGGCGAAGACACCGTAGAACTCGCAGCCGCCTTCCAGCAGGAGCGGCTTGGTGAGCATGGCCTTGGCCGTTGCCGCGATATAGCGGAGCGTGGCGGGGCGGGAGTACCAGGCATTGTCGGCAGGCGTGAATGAAGCCCACCGACCCCGCCCGAAGCCATCGTCGCGGTGAGCCAACAGGGTGGCCACGGTACCGGCCACGCCGTCGGTACCGGTCACCTCAAGCAACGGCAACCATCGCCACTTGCGGCCCTTGGCAAAGCCCGTGGCTGGCCGGGGATGGGTTGAAAAGATCCTGGCGGGTAGCTCCGGCGCGGGCGCTGCGACCAGCGTGGAGCCCTTTGAGGCGCTGAGCGAGCGGGCGCCGCGCACGGGATAGACCTTGTACATGGGCGAGATGGTGTCCAGAACGGGCGGCTGCACCAGGTCGGGGAGTGACGGGCCAACAGCGGAGCCGAGGTCGGCGATTGAGTAGTCGTGGCTACCGGCTGGGACCCGAGTATGGGTCAACGCAAGGCCTACGCTCACGGAGTCTGCCTGCGTCAGGTTGAGATGGTCGCCGGGGCCCTGCCTCTTGCTGCGCCTGTCCGGGTCCCACAGGGCGAAGGCCGTGTCGGGAAGCGCGAACCGCTCCCACTTCGGCGTCAGGGGTATAGTGGCGATCCAGCGCGAGCCGTCCCGCTCCGCGATCTCCACGGCAAGGGCCGTGGTTGACGCGCTACCCTTGGCTCGGAATGTGATGTACCGCTCGGCCGGGCCCGGCGACTGCTCCAGCGACGTCAGCAGCGTATCCCAGCTGGTGAGCGACGCGATCTTCACCGAGACGCCATCGACGGCCGTGGGATCCGGATGCCACGTGGTTGCGGTGCTCATGTCATTGCTGGTCCGCTTCCAGGGCGCGGCCTTGACCTGAAGCAGGCGCCGCTGGGCCGGGGTGTTGCGGATGCGGGCCATGATCTCGTCGGAATCGAGCCACGAGCCCTTGAAAGGGTAGACCAGCCGGTCGAGGGCCGGCGCGCCGAGGACCATCAGATGGCCGCCTGAGCGCAGGTACCGGCTCAGTGTGTCCACGGCCGCGGCGGGGAAGGTCTCGGCGCCCGGGATCACCAGCATGCGAACATATCGCGGGTCCAGCACCAGGCGGTGTGCGATCTCTTGCGGCCCGGTGAGTACGCACGGGATGCCGGCCTGCTTCAGGGCCCGGGACACGCGCTCCGACGTGTCGGCGCTCCGGCCGGCCCATCCGCCCGACAACACCAGAACGCCGGGCCTGGCCTCGGTCAGGCCCAGACGCCGGCGAATGGCTGGAGCGTCTGCATCGGAGGCAGCAAGCCTGGCCGCGCGCTCAGGCGTCAGCACCATTACGGGGGCGCTTACGACGATCGGGATCGGCGTGTTCTGCCAGTCCTCGCCCCACCAGAGCGAGGCCGTCATGCCGTTCGGCATCCTGCCCGTCGGGATCACGATCCGGAAGTCGGCGACGCCCGAGCCGCTCACCGTGCGAACATCGCCGGCGTGGACGACCGGCGACGCTCCGTCCTTGATCTGGATGTTCAGTGGCGTGGGGTGGGGAGCCCTGTAGGCCACTCGGATCAGCGCCACCTTGCCCTCTACCACTTCGGCAGGCAGTCCGACGAACCTGTGGCTCCACTCGGACTGCGCCTGCGCTTGAAGGCCCAGGAACAACAGCACGGCAATCGCGGCTAACCCTCGCATCAGCGCCTCCCCCGCCGTTCGGCGGCGTATTCCGCCCTTAGTTTGGCCCACAAGCGCCTGTCTGCGTGCGTCTGCGTAACGCCGATCGGGCGCAGGTCGTCAAACGGGCGTATACTGCCATGCGATGAGTGTGCGACAGGAACCAAACCGGTGCAGCAAGCCTATCCACTACGTTGGAGTCGACCGGTGACCAGGACAGATTCGGCCGATATCGACCCGGATCAGCGTCTGGTCGATCTGGTGCTGCGCGGCGATATGGATGCGTTCGATCGGCTGGTCGAGCGCCACCATGCCTTCGTCTACAACATTGTGCACGGCGTCGTCGGCAATGCGGATGAGGCGGCCGATGTGGTGCAGGAGGTTTTCCTCCTCGTGCTCCGCAAGCTCGTTTCCTTTCGCCGCGGTTCTCGGTTCGCCACGTGGCTCTACCGTGTAGCCGTGAACCGGGCTCTGGACCGGGCACGATCCCTGAGCCGCCGCCGGTGGGTGCCCTTTGTGGCGGAGACGCTGAACATCGTCGATCCCGCGATCGGTCCCGAGGCCGCCGCTACCCAGCAGAGTGATGCGGATCGGGTCCAGGCGACGATGGCTGCCATCGCGCCCAACCACAGGGATGTGCTGGTGCTTAAGTACTTCCAGGAGATGTCCATCGAGGAGATCTCGGAGGTCCTCGGTTGCTCGCAGGATGCCGCCAAGGTCCGCTTACACCGGGCTCGGATCCACTTTCGGGACAAGTTCCGGTCGATGTACGGAGATGCCGATGCCAGCCTCTGACCGATGCAGCCAGGTTCGTTCGCTTCTGCCCCGTCTGGCGGCTGGCGAGGTGACGCTGGCCCAGTCCGATGCCTGCCGCATCCATCTTGCCGCCTGCACTGCGTGTCGATCCGAGGCGGACGCCACGGTTCGTGCCCAGCGCGTGCTGGTCGCGTACCGGCCCGCTCCGCCGCCGCCGGGCCTCGACCGTCGCATCTGCCAGGCGGCCAGGGCCACGCGGACCCGGCGTTGGGCGCCGTTGCGTTGGGCCCAGGCCGGCGGTCTCCTTGCCGCTGCCGCCGCCGCCGCTGCCTGTGTACAGCTCGTGCCGGGCCTGCTGGCCGTGCGAACCGAGCCTGGGGCTCCTCCGCCGCAGCCGGTGGCCTCTGAACAAGCAGGTCCGCGCGGCGCAGCGCCGCCGTCCGCCGTCCGCGCCGCCGCCGGCGCCGGTCTTGCACCGGAAGCCGCCGTCGCGAAGGAGCCGGATGGCGGTTCGGCGGAACCGACACCTCCCGCTCGCATCGCCGGTAGGCGGAACCGCACGCGACGGCCGGCAAACCCCATGCCGTCCTCGTTTATGGATGTGCGCGACGCGTCGGGCCGCTCCGCACGACAGATCGTGGCGGCGATGCGCGACCAGGGCGCCGCCGCGGGCGCCGTCGACGGCACCGGCCAGGACGCCACAGCATCCTGGCGTACCGGCCGCATTGCGGTGCCCGGTCGCCCCGTGTACGAGACGCGAACGTCCGAAGGGAGCCTGCAGGTGGGCCGACGCCGCGTTCGTACCTCTGCAGAAGCCGGCTGGGACGCCCAGGGACACCTTTCGGTCATACGCCTCGGCGCCGAGGTCGAAGGCGACCAACGGCCTGATGGCCCCGATCGGGCCCCGAAATAGCGCCCATGGTCCGGTACCTGGCCCGATGGGGCGCCGCCGCCGTAGCCCTGCTGCTCTGCCTGCCTGCGTTGTCCGGCGCACAAGGGCGCGTGGAGGCTCCAGGCAAGCCTGTGGAGGCGGTGTCGGATGAGCCGATGGCGCCCGAGTTGCGCCGGCCGGTGAACCTCTCGATCCCTCGCACCAAGCCTGTGCCATTGGGCGATGCCGTCGAGGCCATCAGCCGTCAGACGCAGGTGGCGATTCGCCTGCACCCCTCGCTATCGCCCGGCGTTTCATTTTCTGCCGAGTTCGTCGAGGCTCCCCTTGCCGCAGTGCTGGACGCGCTGACGCGCACCGGTGCCATGAAATGGTCCTTGAACGAGGGGGTGGTGCTACTGCTTCCGGCCGATTGGCTGCAGCTGTACCTCGGCGTCGGGCCGGGCGCCTCTCGGCGGGCCTTGGGCGCATGCCCCCGGTGCGGCAAACCCGTGCTGCCCAACTGGCTCTTCTGCCCGCTTGACGGCGTGCGCCTGACGTGGCCGCGACCGCAGGCCCCCGTCGGCCAGAGGCGGCCGCAGTGACGATCGGGCCCGCAGGACATCATGGGCTCGGTCGCGTTCGACGCTGGGCAGCCCCGCTTGGCGTGACGGCAGGATTGGCCGTCTTCGTCTGGGCCCTCCGTGGCAGCGAGTTCGATGCGGCCCGCCTCGTCGAGGGGTTCGGGCGCGCAGGCGTGTACGTGAGCCAGATGGCCCCGCCCGACCTGTCCGTCCTGCCGAAGGCGGCCGCGGCGCTCATCGTGACGCTGCAGATGGCGCTGGTCGGCACCGTCCTGGGCGCGCTGGCCGCCGCCCCGGTGAGCTTCGTGGCCGCGCGGACCTCGGCGTTGCCCCGCGCACTCTCCACCACCGTGAAGACGGGCCTCAACGTCCTCCGCGCGGTGCCGCCGCTGGTCTATGCGGTGCTCTTTGTCTACATGGTGGGGCTGGGCCCGTTCCCCGGCGCCCTCGGCATCGCGGTGGGCTCCTTCGTCATGCTCGCGAAGCTCTACGCCGAGGCCTTGGAGAGCGTCCATCCCGCTCCCATCGAGGCGGTGAAGGCCGTCGGGGCCAGGCCCATCCAGGTCTTTGTCTATGGCATGCTGCCGCAGGCACTGCCCCAGTACATGGCTCATACGCTCTACGCCTGGGAGCTCAACATCAGCGCGGCCACGATCCTCGGCATTGTCGGCGCCGGCGGGATCGGCTTTGAGCTCATCGCGCAGATCAACTACTTCCAGTGGCACAAGGTAGCCACCTACCTCCTCGTACTCGTTGCCATGGTGGTGACCGCCGATACGGTGAGCTACACCCTCCGCCGACGTATCGTTTAGCCCGTCAGCCCCAAAGCGCGGGCGAACTCCCTGTCGCATGTCTCGTATGGGCTAACAAGAGCGTGGGGGCGGCCGGCCGCCTTCCAATCTAGCTCCCCACAGGTCCAGATGGACGGCATCCACACTATCAGGGCGATCTCGAACCGCACGGGCATCTCCGTACATACCATCCGTGCTTGGGAACGGCGCTATGGAGCGGTTGCGCCGGCCCGATCCGCCTCGAACCGCCGCTTCTACACGGACGCCGAGCTGCGCCGGCTTCAGCTTCTCAATGCCGTCGTAGAGAGCGGCCACACCATCTCTGTGGTGGCCAGGCTCACCGACGAGGACCTCGAGGCCCTGTCGGCTCGCGGCACGGTAGGGCTTGTCGCCTCGCCACTGGCAGGGCTCGGCCCGGAGGCGTTGGTCGACCTCGCTTTTGAGGCCGTGGCGGCCAGTTCAGTGCATGGCGTGTCGCGTGCGGTCGACCATGCCGCGCGCGGGCTCTCCTCGTCCCTTTTCATCACGGCCTTTGCGGCCCCGCTCCTGCAGCGCGTTGGGATGGCGTGGCGACGCGGGGAGGTGGCGCCGGCGCACGAGAGGCTGGCCACCGGCGCGATCCGCAGCGCCCTCGGCCAGATGCTTGAGCGGGGCCGCCCCGCGGTAGGGCCGTGGATCGTCATGGGCTCGCTAGCGGGCGACCAGCACGAGTTGGGTGCGTTGATGGTGGCAGTGACAGCCCAGTCCGAGGGTTGGCGATCGGCCTATCTCGGCTCGGGCCTGCCGGGCGCCGACCTTGGCCGCGCCGCCCGAGAGGTAGGGGCGCGCATGGTGGGCGTAAGCGTCAGCTGCGTCCCAGACGTCCATGCGGCGTCACGCGAGTTGGTCGCCCTGCGCTCCACCGTGGGCGCTCAGGTCGTCATTGTGTTGGGAGGCGCTGAGGCGGGTCGGCTGACCGACGCGGCCGCGCGCATCTCGGCGACCTTGTCGCCCGATCTGGCTACTGTGCGAGCCGCCCTGAGGGCGCAGGGCGCCTAGCCGTTTGAAGCCTGC
>CAISJD010000171.1 GCA_903885605.1 uncultured Chthonomonas sp.
GCCCGCGCGCCGAAGACGGCGTAGGTCGAACCGGCGAAGAACTCGTCTGACGGTTGCATGGCCTCTCCTTCGCCCGCGCGGCGGCGGGCGCATGGGAGAGTCTAGCAGTCTTGGCGGGCGGATGCGTAGGGGGCTTGCGCCCCCCGCGCGATCCGTGGGCGCGACGGCGCCGAGGGCGGCTTGCGGAGCTAGAGAGCGAGGTCGAGCGGCAGGTCGCTGATGTCCCGCAGCCGGCGACCACCCACCAGCGTCTCCATCAGGTCCTGCGCCGACTCATCGCCGCACTCCTTCACCGCAGCCTCCAACTCGTAGAGGGCGGCATGGTAGGTGCAGTCGATATCACCCGTGCCGAGCGCGATGGAACCTATGCGAGTGGGCAGTGGCTCGAACGTGACGACCATGATATGGGGCGTCCTGCCCTTCCGAGTTCTGATGAGGTTCAGCGCCTCCGTGCGGCTGTTCTGGGCGCGGTCGCTACGCTGGGTCCACTTGCACGAGATGCTTGCATGCATCAGCAGCTCGGCATCCGCGCTCGAGCCGGCCCTCAGATCGCTGTGTGTGGCCGCGTCGGGTCCGAGTAGCGGGACCGGATCGCCCAGCGGCTGCAGTTCGCTGTCCGCCAACTGCCTGCGGTAGACGACGATGTCGGGCTTGATCGTGTAGTCGGCGCCCCAGTTGGCGCGCATCTGGGGATGTTCCGCGAGGTGCTTCTCCACATCGGCCAGGTGAGCGTACTGGAGGTACTTCGACGTCCTCGCCTGCCCCTGCTCGCATGTCCATTGCCATGCGCCGGGCCGTAGGTGCTGCAGGAGAGCGAACGCCGCCCGCAGGTAGTCAAGCGTTAGGGACGCGAAGACGGAGCCCTTCTCCTGCGCCGACGCGGTAACGCCCTGTCCCGATGCGTGCATCGCCGTAGCCATGTGCCCCGCCAGCGCACGCGACAGCCGGCTCGCCGAGTCGGCGTTGGCCCAGTGGCCGGAATCCGGGTCCCGCGTTAGCAGGGCATCGCAGATCGCCGCGTGGTACCGGCGCCGCAACTCGGTCATTGCCGCTACGTTGCCCATATCCTGACTATGCCTCCTTGCCGGCTATCAGCTCACTCAGGGCAGCCCTGAGGCCGGCCATGTCGCGCGTCGCGCATTGCCAGACCACCAACGGTTCCCAGCCGAGCGCCCGCAGTTGGGCTGCCACCAGGGCATCGCGGACCATGTTGGCGTCCAGTTTGCGGTTCCAGAACTCGATGTTCGTGGCCGGCCGCGACGCCCGCCTGCACCCCTCGTGTTGGTGCCAGAAGCAGCCGTGGACGAAGACCACCTTGCGGTACCTGGGCAGGACGATGTCCGGTGTTCCCGGCAGGTCCCTACGATGCAGCCGGAACCGGAAGCCCATCCCGTGCAGCGCCGACCGCACCACCATCTCCGGCTTCGTGTCCTTCTGCCGCACTCGCGACATAATGCTGCTTCGCTTCTGACAGTCGAAGGAGTCGGCCATGCTTCACATAGGTCCCTGAGATGAGAGCGGCAACGCTCCCCGCCACGGCGTCGGCC
>CAISJD010000172.1 GCA_903885605.1 uncultured Chthonomonas sp.
CTTCAACCTCATCTTCATCCTACTGGTGATGACGCTGGTGAACCGGGCCGTGGAGCGCCGGGTTCCGAAGCTGGCGTTCAACCGGGCGGAGTTGCTCTTCGTCTACGCCGTGCTGGCCATCGGCTCCTGCGTCTGCGGGCATGACACCTTCCAGGTGCTGGTGCCCATGCTGACGTGGCCCTACCAGTACGCCGACGCATCGAACGGCTGGCAGTCGCTCTTCATCGACCCGCACATGGCTAAGTACCCCTTCACGTTCCCGTTCAAGGACCTGATGAAGGGCTACTACCTCGGCAACGACACGCTCTACCGGATGGTCTACCTCAAGGCGTGGCTGCCGGTCGCGCTGACCTGGTCCTGCTTCCTGGGCGTCATGATGTTCGTGATGCTCTGCATTAACTCGGTGCTCCGCAAGCAGTGGACCGAGAGCGAGAAGCTCTCCTACCCCATCGTCCAGCTCCCGCTGCAGATCTCCAGCGAGCAGTCGTTCGCTCCCAAGACGGGGCTGTTCCGTAACCGGCTCTTCTGGTTCGGTTGCGTGATCGCGGCGGTCGTCGATTGCATCAACAGCCTCAACGTCTACTACCCGGGCATCCCCACGGTCTTCACGCCGGGCCGCGGCTCCAGTTTCTTCAACCTGGCCGACTTCGTGACCAACAAGCCGTGGAACGCCATCGGCTGGACCCCGCTCTCCTTCTATCCGTTCCTCATCGGGCTGGGGATGCTGATGCCGGTGGACTTCCTCTTCTCGTGCTGGTTCTTCTATATCTTCTGGAAGCTCCAGCTCGTCATCTCGGTCGCCAACGCCTGGGACCAGGATCCCCGCTTCCCCTACGCCAACGACCAGGCCTTCGGCGGCTATATTGCCTTCTGCGTCTACAGCCTCTGGCTGAGCCGCGGCTACCTGAAGCAGGTGGCGCTGCGGGCGTTCGGGCGGCCGTCGGATCTGGATGACCGCGATGAGCCGGTCTCCTATCGCACGGCGTTCATCGGCATGGCGGCGGGCATGGCGTTCCTGCACTGGTTCATGTACAAGCTCGGCATGGGCCTCTGGCTCCCTGCCGCCTTCTTCACGATCTACTTCGCCCTGGCGCTCTCCATCACCCGGATGCGGGCGGAGATGGGCACGCCGATCCACGACCTGCACTGGACCGGGCCTGACTGGATCCTCACCGAAACACTGGGCCAGAGGGTCTTCACACCGGGCCAGCTGACGGCGTTCTCGATCTGCTACTGGTTCAACCGGGCCTATCGGTCGCACCCGATGCCGCACCAGCTTGAGGCCTTCAAGATGGCGGAGCAGACCAACTCCGAGTACAAGCGCTGGTTCTGGGGCCTCTGCGTCTTCGGCTTCATCGCAGGGATCGTGGCCTTCTGGGCCATGCTGCACCTGATGTACGACTACGGCGCCCGGGCGCGCTCCATGGCGTCGTTTGGGCCCGAGGCCTACACCCAGCTCGAAGGCTGGCTCAAGACGCCGAAGAAGTCCAACTTCGTGGCCCAGCTCGCCATCCCTGTGGGCTTCCTGACGGCGCTCTTCCTCCAGTACATGCGGGTGCGGTTCACCTGGTGGCCATTCCACCCGCTCGCCTACGCGGTGACGGCCAGCTGGGAGATCAACCTCGTCTGGATGCCGCTCTTCTTCGCGTGGCTCCTCAAGGTGATCCTCCTGCGCTACTCGGGCAGGGCCGGCTTCCAGCGCTCGGTGCCCTTCTTCATGGGCCTCATCATGGGCCAGTTCGTGGTGGGTAGCCTCTGGAACGTCTACGGTATCCTCCGCGGCGTCCCAACCTACCAGTTCTGGCAATAGGCCCCGGCCGACGGATCCTCAGGAGGCATCCCATGCGCACGGCACTGCTCGCTCTGATCGTCGGACTGGCGCAGGCAACGGGCGCCGCCGCCCAGACCAACGCATGGCGGCTTGAGAACGCCGACCTCAGCCGGATGTCCTCCGGATGGGGCAAGGCGCTGGCCAACGTCTCGATCCAGGAGAAGCGCCTGAGCGTCGGCGGCAGGGCGTTCGAGCGAGGAGTGGGGACGCACGCATCGAGCACGCTGAGGCTTGACCTCCACGGCACGGCCACGCGGTTCCAGGCCTGGGTAGGTGTGGATGACGAGGTAGGAGCAGGGCGCGGGAGCGTCATCTTCCGTGTCGTCGCCGACGGCAGGCGGCTCTACGACAGCGCCATCCTGCGCGGCGGCGAACCGGCGCGGCGGGTGGACGTGGATGTGCGCGGTTGCCGCATCCTCACCCTCAGCGCCCTGCCCAGCGACGACGGCATCGACTTCGACCACGCCGACTGGTGTGACGCCGTCATCACCCACACGGGCGCGCCGCCGATGCCCGTGGCGCCGCCCAAGGAGGCCTTCGTACGCCTGACGCCGCCCACGCCGCGGCAGCCCCGGATCAACTGGCCTCGGCTCTTCGGCGTCCGGCCCGGCTCGCCCATCCTCTTCACGGTGCCCACTTCGGGCGAGCGACCCATGCGGTTCCGGGCGCACGGCCTTCCCGCGGGTGTGACGATCGACGCGGCAACCGGTGCCTTCCGTGGCTCCATCGCCGCCGAAGGGGAATGGCCTGTTCGCGTGACCGCCACCAACCGGCGGGGTTCCAGCACGCAGACCGTGACGCTCCGCTGCGGCGGTACGCTGGCCCTGACGCCGCCCATGGGCTGGTCCACCTGGTACATGGCCTACACCAACATCAGCGACGCGTTCGTGCGCCGACAGGCCGAGGCCATGCGAAGCAGCGGGCTTGCGGACCACGGCTACAGCTACATCAACATCGATGACGGCTGGAATATCCGGCTCGGGACCGACGACCCCGTCCTCGGCGGGGCGCCTCGCGACGGACAGGGCAGCCTTCGGGCCAATGCCCTCTTCCCCGACATGCGCAGCCTGTGCGACGCCATCCACGGGCAGGGCCTGAAGGCCGGCATCTACATTTCGCCGGGGCCATCGACGTGCGCCGGTTTCGAGGGCTCCTGGCGGCACGAGGCGGCCGACGCAAAGCAGTTCGCCGACTGGGGCTTCGACTTCCTGAAGTACGACTGGTGCTCCTACGGTAACGTGGCGGGCGGCTCCGACCGGGTCCACATGGTCCGGCCCTATCAGCTGATGGGCGACCTGCTGCGGCTGCAGAACCGTGATATAGTCTACAACCTGTGCCAATACGGCATGGGTGAGGTGCAGAGCTGGGGCACACAGGTTGGCGGGAACTTCTGGCGCACGACCGGCGACCTGGGCGCGGCTTCAGACCTCTGGGAGAGCACTGCCGCGTGCGGCTTCGGCCAGGCCGGCAAGGAGGCCTTCGCAGGCCCCGGCGGCTGGAACGACCCCGACAACATCCTGCTGGGGCGCATCCTCTGGCGCGGCGCCCTGGTTCCGACGCCGCTGACGCCCAACGAGCAATACACCTACATGAGCCTCTGGTCGATCCTGGCCGCACCGCTGGTGCTGTCGGGCGACCTGACCCAGATGGACGACTTCACCCTCGGCCTGCTGAGCAACGACGAGGTGATCGCCGTGAACCAGGACGTGCTGGGCGTCCAGGGCAAGCCCGTGCTGCGCACGGAAGAGACCGAGGTCTGGGCCAAACCCCTGGCAGGCGGAGAGTTCGCATTGGGGCTCTTCAACCGGGGCGACGCGGCCGTCCGCATCTCGGCGCCATGGAAGGCCCTGGGCATCACGGGGCAGTGGAAGGTCCGCGACCTCTGGCGGCAGAGGGGCCTCGGCGCCCGCGCGGACCGGTTCGGGGCCACCGTGCCGCGGCACGGCGTCGTGTTCGTCCGGCTCAGCCGGGACTGAAGCAGGTCGGGCCTGCCCGGCGCACGCCGAACAGGCCCGATCCCATCCTTACACGGCGGAGAGCGGCTACGCCGGCGGTCCGCCCACCACCTCGGCAGCCTCAACGACGGGGGCGGCAGGACCCGACACTCGGCTCACCAGGTCTTGCAGCTTGATGCCCGTCATGGCCTCGATGACAGGCGGCACCTGCGAGATGATGCCGGTGATCTCCGACGTGATTCGCCCGGCGCCGATTCCGCCCTCGCCGCCCGTGCCCGTGTTGACGAGCACGATCTTGTCGATGCGCGACAGCGGCGCGGAGATGGCCTCGGCGATCTGCGGGAGCTTGTCCACGAGCATGCTCGCCACGGCGGCGTCGTTGTAGGCGCGGAACGCCTCGGCTCGCTTCAGCATTCCCTGTGCCTCGGCAAGGCCGCGGGCACGGATCGCCTCGGCTTCGGCAAGGCCCCGAGCCTCCACGGCCTTGGCCTCGGCGAGACCCTTTGCCTCGATGGACGCCGCCTCGGCGAACGCCTTGGCCTTGTTCACCTCGGCCTCGGCGGTACCCGTCTTCTGGGTGACCTCTGCCTGGGCCGAACCCGACATGCGAATCGCCTCCGACTGGCCCTGCGCGGTGGTCTTCAGCCGGAACTGCTCGGCTTCGGCGATCGTCTCGATCCGGCGCCGCTCGGCCTCGGCCGGGCGCTGCACCGTGGCCGTCAGCTCCTTCTCACGGCGGAGGATTTCCTGCTCCTCCATCTGGGTCTGCTTCTGCTTGGCGATGATCTCGACCTGCAGCTCCTGCTCCTTGACGGCCTGCGCGGTGGTGTACTTCTGCAGGTCGTAGGAGAGGTCAGACTCGGCCTTCTTCTGGTTCACCGATGCGTTGTAGCCCTGCACCTGCAGCTTGTAGTCGCGCTCGGACTCGGCGATCTTCGTGTCGGCCAGGTACTTGGCCGTGGCGGCTTCCTGGGAGGCTTGCGCCGAGCGGATCGTGGCGTCGCGGTTGGCATCGGCCTCGCCGATCTGGGCGTCGCGCTTGACCTGGGCGATCCGCGTCTTACCAATGGCCTCAAGGTAGCCGCGGCTGTCGCTGATCTCGCGGATGGTGAAGCTCACCACTTCCAGGCCCATGTTGGTGAGGTCGCCGGCGGAGACCTCGGCCACCTTCTGGGCGAACGTGTCGTGGGCCGCGTAGACCTCTTCCACCGTCAGGGTGCCGAGGATCGCGCGCAGGTGCCCGGCCACGGTCTGGTAGGCGATCTGCTTGATCTCTTCCTTCGTCTTGTTCAGGAACTGCTCGGCGGCGGTGCGGATGGAGACATCGTCGCCGCGCACCTTGATCTGCGCCACGCCGTCCACCTTGATGGGTACGCCCATCTTGGTGTACATCTCGGGCGTCACGATGTCCAGGGTGATGAGCTCCAGCGACATGGTCTCGCAGCGCTCAAGGATCGGGTTGATGAGCGACCCGCCACCCTTGACCACTCGGAAGCCCAGCCGATGGCGCTCACCGTTGTCGTCGGTGATCGTCTCGCCCTTGCCGCCGGAGATGACCAGCACCTCGTTGGGTCCGACCTTGCGGTAGAGCTTGCTGTAGATCGTGACCAGGGTAACCAGCAGGAGCACTACGATGAGCGCTCCCGTACCGATGAGCTGGATCATTGGGACGCCAGGAGGCATGTCTTCTTTTTCCTTTCCTGCTAATGTGCGAGTCAGTCGGCCGGTGGCACGCCGCTACCCGTCCAAGGCGATCACGTGTGCAGTGCCTTTTTCGACCCTGCGCACCCGAACGCTCGCGCCCACGGCAATGAGCTCGTCGCCGTCGGCCACCGCGCGAAATGACTGCCGCGCGCCCATGTGCGTGATGCAGACCGTACCCGCGGACTGCCCCATGATAGGCGCCGTCACCTTCCCTACGATGCCGCAGATATCCTGCTCGCGGCCATGGCTACTCGACTGTGCGCCGCCGAAGAAGCGGCAGATGATCCACCACGACGTGTAGTAGAGGCTTGCGCCGCCGCCCGCTGCGAAGAGCAGGCTGCTGCCCACGCCGGCCCCACCGAGGCGGCTGAGAACACCGCCGCCGCCCACGCCTACGAGCAGGCCCATCAGCGTCATGGGGTTGATGTAGGCCAGCAGGCCGGCGCGGCCGATCCCCTCCTCGACGCCCCCGTCGTGCTCAAGGTGGCCGCCGTCGTGTCCGTGGTGACCATGGGTCGCCTCCAGGCTGTGGCCCGAGGGGCCCGCATGGCCGCCCGCATCGACAGCGTGACCGGCTCCGCCGTCATGGCCGGCTATGTGGCCGGCCCCGCCGTCATGTCCCGCGATGTGGCCCGCGCCCTCGCCGCCTCCACCCCCATGTGCGTGCCCAATCACGTGGGTCACACCGCCCATCAGCAGGTTGAAGCCCATGTAGACGCCGCCCAGCAGCAGGCAGGTCCAGTAGACGATGTCCAGCGGATGCATTACCTGTGTCTCCCACCGAACCCGTGCGCAGACGGGCCCGGACCATGCGTATCGACGTACACCGCCGTCCGCGCGTTTCGACCGTCACCAGCGAACCGCCCAGGCTCAGAACCTGCGGGCCTGACCGGGCTCGAACAAGGGCGCCGGGTAGCTGCTTGGCGTGTACTTCGCGTGGCCGTCCATGAAGCTGAAGCTGGCCGTGTTGCGCGCGTGCCGCCAGTCCACCAGGGCGGACAGGCCCGTGCGGTTGGGACCGGAGCCCTTGGCATCAAAGAGCTGCACGCAGTCTGCCGGCGACAACACAGCCCGCATGGGCAGCATCGAGATGCGCGCGTTCATGGCGTACCCGTAGGGAACCTGCTTCTGAACGGGGCACACATGGAGGCCTACGCTCTTCGTGTAGGGCATCAGGCCGTCAGTCCAGGAGCGGCCCATGGGACCCATCTCGTCGTAGTCCTGCGTGTACATGAGGACGCCGAGGGAGAGCTGCTTGATGTTTGACAGGCACGAGGCGCCTGCGGCCGAGGAGCGTGCCTGTACGATGACAGGCAGGATGATCGCTCCGAAGATCGGCAGGCAGAGCGCCAGGGCGCCGGAGAGGACGATGGCGCCGATGGCAAGCCCCTGGCCGCCGCGCGCGTTCGGCTCGCGGTTAATGCGGACGAGCGCCGCGATGCCGAGGGGCAACCCCACCAGCGCGGTAATGCCGCATGTCACAACCCCGAGGACGGCGAGCGCCAGTGCGGTGATCGCCATCGAGTCGGTCGGCGGCGACGGGCGCGGCACAGGCCCGGGCGGGAAGCTGCGGCTCGGGCCGCGGCCGCCGACAGGGCCGGGTCGCTCCTGCTCCGCCGAGACCCGCATGGCTCCGCCGCAGTAGGCACAGAACGATGCGGCATCCGAATTGTCTCGACTGCACGATGGGCAAAGCATGGCGCTACCTCCCGCATGGCAGATGGCTGCACTGTCATACAACAATACTGCCAATGGCGGCTGATTCGCATGGACCGGCGCAGAGAAGCCCAAGGTCGCGGCCTCCGGAGGCGATCCGCTTTGCGCCGCCCAAGGCCGTTCGGGTATACTCGGCCTCTTACCGGTCAAGGCTAGGGAGCAACGGCAAGCCCATGGACAGCATCCCCCAGGGCCACCTCTCGTTCGAGCGGGAGCGCGGCGTCAGCGGCATCGAGATATCACCGGGCGTGGCCCATCTGACCGTAGCCATCGGCGACGGCAGTGGCCGGTCAGGCCAGCTGAGCAAGCTGTTCCAGTCGCTGGCCAAGGCCGCGGTGCCGATCTTCCTCATCAAGCTGCACGCCACCTCCGCCACCTTCGCCGTGGAAACCGCCTCCGTGGACGCCGCCGTCGCCGCCGTGAGCGCCTCGGGCTTGAGAGCGGCGTCTCGCCAGGGCCTGGCGCTGGTGAGCATCCATGCGAGCAACGTGCGCGACCTGACGGGGGTCATGGTGAAGGCCGTGGACGCGCTGCATGAAGCCGGTGCGCGCCTCTACGGAGCGGGCGACTCCCACAGCTCGATCCAGTGCCTCATCGAGGGCTCCGCGGCGGACCGCTCTGCGGCTCGGCTGCGCCGGACCTTCGGACTGGAGAGGGCCGATGGCTGATATCGTCGTCCAGAAGTTCGGTGGCACCTCGGTTGACCGCGACGAGCATCGGCGGCTCGCCGCCCGCAAGGTGATGGCCGTCCGCGAGGCCGGCATGCGCCCCGTGGTGGTGGTCTCCGCCATTGGCCGCCGCGGCGCGCCCTACGCCACCGATACGCTCCGCGACTGCCTGAACGGCATCGATCCCTCCTTCACGCCGAACCTTCGCGAGATGGATGTGATGATGGCGTGCGGCGAACTTATCTCCACCGCGGTGATGGCCGTAACGCTCCAGTCCATGGGCGTACCCGCCGTGGCGCTCTCCGGCGGCCAGGCCGGCATCGAGACGGACACATCGTTCGGTAGCGCCCGCATCCTCGGCGTCACGCCACAGGCGATCCTGGATGCCGTCGAGCGAAACGAGGTGCCGGTGGTCTGCGGCTTCCAGGGAGTGACGCGGTGCGGCGGACTGGCGCCGCACGGCGACATCACGACGCTGGGGCGCGGCGGCAGCGACACGACGGCGTCGGCGCTGGGAGCGGCTCTCCACGCCGCCCGCGTCGAGATTTACACCGATGTCGACGGCGTGAAGACCGCCGACCCGGATATGGTGCCCAACGCGGCGACGCTGGATGTCTGCACCTACCCGGAGCTCTTCGAGATTACGCACCTCGGCGCCCAGGTGGTCCACCCACGGGCCGCCGAGATCGCCATGGACTACGGCATCCCGCTCTGGGTGAAGTCGACGTTCAGCGACCATCCGGGCACCTGCATCGTGCCCGAGGGCGGCGAGCCGTCGCCGACGCAGAGCCGGGTGACCGGCATCACCCACTCCGGCCGCGGGGTCTTCTTCCGCATCCAGATCGATAATGAAGTCCACAAGCCGCAGATCGAGCAAGAGGTCTACCGGCTGATGGGCCGCGCCGGCATCAACATGTATATGGTCTCGTTCAGCGAGAACAGCCTCTCATTTGCTGTGAACCGTGACCTCTACCACCGTGCGCAGGACCTGCTGGACGGCATGGTGGTGCCCATCGGCAGCAATCCGAATAACCAGCCCGCCAGCCACTTCTACATCTTCAAGTTCGCCAAGGGCCTCGACCTTGCGTACAGCGCCCAGCGGCCGCTCCTGCGCCCGGTGGAGAGCTTCATCGAGGTCGTGGACGTGCCCGGCGAGGTCTTCGAGAACGTGACCATGGTTTCGGTCGTGGCATCGGGGCACCGCCACACTCCCGGCGTGATGTCCGCCATCTTCGAGACGCTGGATGCCGCGGGGATCCCCATCATCCAGGTGGCCGACTCCACCATGTCGATCTCCTGCCTTGTGCCCGAGGCCAACCTTGAGCAGGCGGTGCGCCTGTTGCATGACGCCTTCGGGCTGAGCGGGACGCAGGCTTGAGCGTAAGCGAACCGGTCAGGAGCCGCCATGCCCGACGCGCCGGAGAAGAGACCGCAGGCGTCCGGCTTGCCTCCGCCGCCGGTTCAGACACCTCGCCTGAAGCGCCCGCCCAAGCCGCCGAGCGACGCCGACCCGGACCTGCACAAGGCCGGGCTAGCCTACTCGATCCCGTCTGCGCTGGCGGCGCCGGTGATCGTGCTGACACTGGGAGGCGCCTGGCTGGACGGCCGCTTCCACTGGGGAGGCGTGGCGACGCTGTCGGGCGCGATCCTGGGCTTCGCGGCGGGGTTGCTGAACGCCATCCGGCTGGCCAATCGACTGAAGCGTTGAGGGCGTGGGCGGTCGGCCTGAGCCATGCCTGACGAAGGTCTTCCAAAGAGAGCGCTCCGTACGGGTGCGTGGGTAGCCACCCTCTTCGTACTGGTGTTCGGTTTGCGCGGACAGGCGTCCATATCCGTGGGCCTCGCGATCGGTTCGGCCCTGGGGCTGTTCAGCCTCTGGAGCCTCTCGTACGCCGTTCCGAGGGTACTGCAGGGCCGTAGCCGGACCAAGCAGGTTCTGCTCGCCGGCTTGCTGCTGGCCAAGCTGCCCATCTACGGGCTGGTGCTAAACTATACGATGGGTTCGCGGGAGATCAGCGCGCTTGCCGTGTTCTGCGGCGTGGCCCTGATCCCTGCCGTGCTGACGCTCAAGGTAATCGGGTACCAGATGACCAAAGAACCCGACGAAGCTTCCGGAGAAGACGCGTGCCGCAACAAGATGGCCTGATCCAACTCGCACAAGGCGACCACGGAACTCCCGAGGCTCCTGCCACCAGCCACACCGTAACCCATGCCGCGGCGGGGCACGGCGAACACCAGTACAAGCTGGGGGACATCCCCAGCCCGGGGCTCCTCTTCAGCAACGCGCTGCTGGTGGCGCTGGCTATCATCGCGTTCGGATGGCGCGCCACGCGCAAGCTTGAGGCGATCCCCAAGGGCTGGCAGAACCTGGGCGAGTTCATCGTCGAGACGTTCATGAACTTCACGCGCGGCATCATCGGCCCCGGCGGCGAGAAGTACGCCCCGCTGGTGGGCACGCTGTTCATGTTCATCTACATCGGCAACCTGTGGGGCCAAATTCCCTACCTGCACTCCCCCACGGCTAACCTGAGCACGACCCTGGCGCTGGGCCTCATCGTCTTCTTCTACGTGCAATACGTGGGCATCCGGCAGCAGGGCATCGTGGGCTACCTGAAGCACTTCTGGGGTCCGATCCCAGCTGCGGGCATCATCCTGTTCCCCATCGAGGTGATCAGCGAGATCGTCAAGCCCTTCACGCTGGCCATGCGCCTCTTCGGCAACATCTTCGGCGAGGACACGGTCATCATCGTGCTTGCCACCCTGGGGGTGGGGATGCTGCCCGCGTTGCCGATCCTGCCGCTGCATTTCCCGGTGCTCCTGCTCTCGCTGCTGACGACGTTTGTGCAGGCGCTGGTCTTCACGCTTCTCACCTGCATCTACATATCGCTGCAAAGCCATCACGACGAAGCGCACGGTGAGCCATCGCACGCCGCCGAAGCGCATCATGCCGCATAAATGGATCTGGATTTCGTATAGGAGGTCGTTAACGTGATCTACTTCGCATTTCTCGCACTGGCCGTTGGACTGGGTCTTCCCATCGCCGTCATCGGCGGCGCCCTTGGACAGGGCAAGGCGGCGTCCGCCGCTCTCGAGGGCATGGCGCGCCAGCCCGATTCGATCGGCAAGATCCAGACCGCTATGATCCTGGGCCTGGCCTTCATCGAGTCGCTGGTGATCTTCACCTTCGTCTTCCTGTTCCTCCTGAAGTCGCAGCTCCCGGCCGACCCGGCCGCCGTCCTGACCGCGCTGCAGTCGATCAAGTAGCTCGGAGCTCGACACGTTCCCGGGCCGCCACGGCGCGTCCGGACGGCCCCGCGCTCGGAGTGAACACCGGATGCTCAACTCTCTGCTTCAGAGTCTCAACATAGACCCGCTGGTCATCGTGCTGAACGTTGGCCTCTTCCTGGTCCTGCTCGCGGTGATGAACGTCATCTTCTGGCGCCCCATTACTCGCCATCTCGATGCGCGGAAGCAGCAGATCAAGGGGGCGCACGCTCAGGTCGACCAGACACGGCATGATATGGAAGCGCTCCGAACCGAGTACGAGCAACGCATCGCCCAGATCGAGGCCGATGCCCGCGGGACCATCCAACACACGGTGAGGACAGCCCAGGCTCAGCGTGAAGAGATCCTCGGGGCCGCCCGGCGGGAGGCCGACCAGCTCCTGGCCGACGGCAAGCATCAGGCGCAAGCCGATCACGATCGGCTCTCCGCTGAGATGCGTGCTACGTTGGACGGTATGGCCGTGCAGGTACTCCTCAAGGCGACGGGCTCGGCGCCGTCCGCCGACCAGCAGCGCCTTGTGGACGAGTACATCGGCCGCACGGTAGCCGCCGCGAGTAGCCGACCTCAGCAGGCAGGATAGCGACGAATGCCACTACATGCCCCCTGGGCCCTTGAACACACGCCTGACGTCACCGACCCGCAGTGGCTCATCATCCGCATGGTGGGCTTCATCCTGCTGGCGGTGATCGTCTTGAAATTCGCCGTGCCCGCCGTTGCCTCCATGCTTGCCGAACGCCAGCGGGACGTAGCGGAGACCGCCGAGCAGGTCCACCAGACCATGCAGGACGCCGAGATGCTCCGGGACGACTACCGAGCCCGTCTCGAGAGCATTGAGGATGCCACCGAGGCACGCATGGCCGAAGCCGTGACCGAGGCGGCCGATCTCAAGCTGCACATCCTGGCCGAGGCGGCTGCACTGGCGGAAGCCGTGCGCCAGCGGGCAAGGGACGAAGTCCTGCATGAGCAGACCCGGACCACCGTGAAGCTACGCCAGGAGTTCGCCAACAACGTCGTCGCTGCTGCCGCGTATGCGGCGCGCCAGTCGCTGACGTCAGAAGACAACAGCCGGCTGGTTGCCGACTTCGTGGCCGATCTGGGAGCCAAAGCATGAGCGGCGCCGATCCCAGGGCGGCGAGCCGGTACGCCTCTGCGCTGTTTGCCGCCGCCCAGAAGACCGGGCAGGCCGACGTAGTCGGCGAGGATATGGCGGCCCTGGCAGGCATCTGGCGGTCTACGCCGGCCATGTCCGCCCTCCTGACCAGTCCGACGGTCTCATCGGAGCGCAAGCACAGCCTCGTGGATACGGTGTTCGGCGATGCGTGCCACCTGACGCGGTCGCTGCTGCACCTGCTCATCGCCAAGCGACGCGAGGCGGTCCTGCCGCAGCTTCAACTGGACTTCGGTAGGCTGGCGGACGAGGCCAACGGTGTGGTGCGGGCCGAGGCTTCGGTGGCCTTCCCCATCTCCGAGCAGGAGACGGCGATGCTCACCGCCGCACTTTCGCTTCGTACCGGGAAGAGCGTGGAGTTGACGGTTCGCGTCGATCCGGCCGTCATCGGCGGCGTGACGGTTCGGTTACAGGATACGGTGCTGGACGGGAGTGTTCGCGGGGCGCTGGAGCGCGCGCGGGAGTCGCTGCTCAGATAGATTGCGCCGCCCCGCAGCGACACGGGTGCGGGCGGATCTCATGACGGAGAGGTGATCGTGGCTATTAGACCCGAAGAGATAACTGCCATTCTTGAGCGCGAGATCAACGCGTATGAGCGGCAGGTCGAGGAAGTCGGCGTCGGAACGGTACTTCAGGTGGGTGACGGCATCGCCCGTATCTATGGCCTGAGGGACTGCATGGTTCAGGAGATGCTCGAGTTCCTGGATGAGAAGGGCAACCCGGTCACCGACGACGAAGACAACGTCATCCGCGCCATGGCCCTCAACCTCGAGGAAGACAACGTCGGCGCCGTCATCCTGGGCAAGGACACGGCGATCCATGAGGGCACCACGGTGCGCAGGACCAGCAGCATCATCTCGGTGCCCGTGGGCAAGGCGCTGGTGGGCCGCGTGGTCAACGCTGTGGGCGACCCGGTGGACGGCAAGGGCCCCATCGTCACCTCGGAGCGCCGGAACATCGAGATCCGAGCCCCTGGCGTCGTCGACAGGCAACCCGTTCGAGAACCGCTGCAGACCGGCCTGAAGGCCATCGATGCAATGACGCCCATCGGGCGCGGCCAGCGCGAACTGATCATCGGCGACCGCGGCACGGGCAAGACGGCCGTGGCGCTGGACACGATCATCAACCAGAAGGGCACCGGCGTCATCTGCATCTACGTGGCGATCGGCCAGAAGCAGTCCACCGTGGCCAACGTGGTCCGCACGCTGGAAGCGCACGGCGCCATGGAGTTCACCATCGTCGTCACCGCGTCGGCGTCTGATCCGGCGCCCATGCAGTACGTAGCGCCCTACGCGGGTGTCACCATGGGCGAGTACTTCCGCGACCAGGGCGGCCACACGCTCTGCGTCTATGACGACCTCTCCAAACACGCGGTGGCATACCGCCAGGTCTCCCTGCTGCTCCGCCGTCCGCCGGGCCGCGAAGCGTACCCCGGCGACGTCTTCTACCTTCACAGCCGCCTGCTGGAGCGCGCCGCCAAGATGCGCGACGAGTACGTGATCGTAGAGAAGGGCGCCGGCGAGGGCGCCACCAAGGGCGTTGACGGCAAGGTCTACCCCAGTGACTATGGGCATGATGAGGCCGAGAAGGCGCTGGCCGGCATGACGGGGGCCGATGGACTGGAGATCCGAAAGATCGCCACGTCCGGTGGCAGCCTGACGGCCCTGCCCATCATCGAGACGCAGGCAGGCGATGTGTCGGCCTACATCCCGACCAACGTCATCTCCATCACCGACGGCCAGATCTTCCTTGAGGGCGACCTCTTCTTCGCGGGCATCCGGCCGGCCATCAACGTGGGCATCTCGGTCTCCCGCGTGGGCGGCAACGCGCAGATCAAGGCAATGAAGTCCGTCGCCGGTCGCCTTCGCATGGACCTGGCGCAGTACCGCGAGGTGCAGGCCTTTTCGCAGTTCGCCTCCGACCTCGACAAGGCGACACAGGCCCAGCTTCAGCGGGGCGCCCGCATGACCGCGCTCCTGGTGCAGCCGCAGTACGCGCCGATGACGGCCGCTGAACAGGTGATCTCCATCTTCGCAGGCTTCAACGGCTACCTCGACGAGGTTCCCGTCGCCGCAGTTAGCCGCTACGAGAGCGAGATGCAGGCGTTTGTGGCCGAGAAGTACCCGGAGATCCCCGAGACGGTCCAGCGCACCGGACTGATGAGCGACGACACCCAGGCCACGCTTCGCAAAGCCCTGGATGCCTTCGCGAAGCTGTTCAAGGCCTGACCACCCCTGGATAGGGCAACAGCAAGGGCGGCTCGCCTCCGGATACGGGGCGAAGCCGCCCTTCCACTTTGGTGGCATCGCGCGATGCAAGGCAGGAGGATGCGCTACCCACGTCCAACCTAGGGCGCGAGCCGCAACCCGATCGCGGCCACATGCACCATAGGAGCTCGCAATGGCGGATTTCCCGCGCACCGTCGTCGGCGGCGTTTCCATGCCCCGGATGATCATAGGCACCAACTGGTTCCTCGGCTACAGCCACAGCACCGCGGCCAAGGACGCACTCATCACCGGCACCTTCAACGAGTACAAGAAGCTGGCCGACGTGGTCGAGGTCTTCCTGGGCGCCGGCGTCGATGCCATCATGGGCTTCGGCCGCAATCCCCTGGTGCAGGCGGGAGTGCACGAGGCAGAGCAGCGCGTCGGGCGCAAGTGCCTCATCGTCTCCACGCCGACGCTACCCGTGACCGCACAAACCCCGTCACAGGGCTTCGACATGGACGAGATCCGCTCATTGCTGGACGCCGAGGCCGCCTGCGGAGCCACGCTCTGCATGCCCCACACGTCATCGACCGACGCCCTCGTCGACGGCTGCACCCGCGAGGTACGCCAGATGGCGCCCGTCTTCGCGGAGATGCGTGAGCGGGGCCTTGTGCCCGGGCTCAGCACGCACCTGCCGCAGACCATCGTCTACACCGACGAGACCGGCCTCGACGCCGAGACCTACATATCAATCTACAACGCCATGGGGTTCCTCATGCCGTTGGAGGTGGACTGGACCCACCGCATAATCACCAACGCACGCAAGCCGGTGATCACCATCAAACCCATGGCGGCCGGGCACATCCGCCCGTTCCAGGCGTTCCACTTCGTCTGGAGCACGCTCCGTCCGCAGGATATGGTCACGGTGGGCACCTTCACGCCGGACGAAGCCAAGGAGTGCATCGACCTCTCCGTGAGCATCCTGGAGGGCAGGCAGGCCGACCTCACGCTTCAGGAGACCCGCAGCAAGGCGGCCGTAAAGACCGCGAAGTGATCGTAGCCCGCTGGTGCGGCATTCCGGCCATCGCCGCCGCCCTCTGTCTCGGCGGTGGCCGGGTCCTTGCCGCACCTGCCGCGTCGGCCGCCGTCGTCGCGCCGGGCGGCTCCGGTCTCGCGCGGTGGCTCCGCGGTCCCATTCGGCTGGGTCTGACGGATGTGGCCACCGGACGCCGGGTTCGACTCGCGGCCGGAACCGGGACGCCCAGCACCGACGCAACCTTCACCGCCGGTTGGTCGGCTGTGGGCCCCAAGACGACCCTTGAGCTCCGGGTATCCCGCAACGTCAGCCCATGCGAGCACGAACTCGTCGTGGACCTGCCCATCCTGAACCGGTCGCTGGAGCTCTTCACTCCGACGGAGCTGGGCGGCATCGAGCTGGGCCGTATGCCCACGGGCACGGGCACGCCGTATGGGCGGATGGCGTGGGAGGACGGCGCCTGCTGGGTCCTACCTCTCGTCAGCGCCATGGACAAGCGCGCAGACGCCGCGCTGACGGTGGCGCTGCCGCCGGAGCCGTCGGTCCCCCACCTCGTCGTGGAGTGGCAGGACGCGACGCGGCTCCGCCTGCGCATGGCACGCAGGGGCCTCGGCGCAGGCGCCGATATCAACGTCCGGCTGCTCTTCTACACGCATCGCGCCGACTACCGGTCTGCCCTGAGGGCCTACTCCGACGACTTCCCGGCCTACTTCCGGCCCGGCCTCCCAAGGGGCCCTTACGAAGGCACGTTCTGGTACCACCACATCCACGATCAGCCACCGCCCGACGAGGTCGCAAGGCAGGATGCCCGGTTCGTCTGGTCCAGCTTCTGGTTCACCCACCTCGGAAACTACCTGCCCGACGGGCCGACGTGGGAGCCCTATACCTTCGCCAACTGGTGGGCGCTTCGGAAGCCCATGGACGATGCCACGATCCGCCGGTACAGCGCGGACCTGAGCCTGCGCGGGATCGGCGTCTTCGCATACTTCAACGTCACCGAGTTCGGCGGCCGCGGCGGGGCCGGGGGCGGTACAGACGAGGCGGTCAAGCTTCTGCGCGAGCGGTTCGCCGATGCCCTGATGAAGGACCAGAACGGTGCGCCCATACCCACCTGGGAGGGCGCCATGGCCATGAGCGCCGCGCCGGGCCTCTCGCTCTTCCCGTTCCTCCAGGACCAGGTGGCCCGGCACCTGCGCCGGTTGCCCGAGCTTGCGGGCTTCTGCATCGACCGCCTGGACTGGGCCAGCACGCTCGACTACGGGCACGATGACGGGCGCACGATGGTCGGTCGCCGACATGCAGCCGACATGGCCGACGCCGTCTCAGCCGGGGTGCAGGAGGTGGTCGGGCAGTCGCACGCGGCGGGCAAGCGCGTCTACGTGAACCAGTTCTACCGACTCGAGCCTCTGAAGGACGTGGACGGCTACTGCCACGAGAACGACTACCTGCTCGGCCTGAACTGGCTGTCGCCGTTCCGCCCCGTCTCGGCATGGCACAAGAGCACGACATACGCGGCCGACCCGCTCCGCTTCGAGGCGGAGATGAAGCGGCGGCTCCTCTGGGCGGTCTTCCCGCAGATGGTGAGCCGCAAGTTCCCCATCTCTCAGCAAGCGGCATCGGAGCATGGCGCGGAGGTCGTTGAGGCCTACGCTCCGCTCTTCGCGACCCTCCGCGGAATGTCGCAGTCGCTTGACGCGCACTGCGTCCGGGTCTCGGGGGCCAACTCGGCCAACCTGTTCGTAGCGCCCGGCGGGCGTTGGGCCGCGCCGGTCGTCTCGCGCGCCACGTTCCGGTGCGCCGACGGCGGGATGCCGACCACGTCGCCGCGCCTCTCGATCCGCTGCGCAGGAGCCTCGGCCATCCGTTGGGGCAGGCTGATCGCCATTCGGCGGCCGCCCGTAATGCTGAGGCCCATACACCGGCCAGGTGGCGTGGACTTCGTCCTGCCCGGCTTCACCGACGCCGCGGTGGTCGAGGCGGGGTCGGATGCGGGGACAGCCGTTGCTGCGGCCAGTCCAAGCCGGCCGCGCTCGACCAAGCAGCAACCCGGACTACGGCTCGCTCCAATCGCCGCCACCCGGGCTACGCTGGTCGTCTGGGGATCGCATGTCGGCGCGAGGTCCGGTTCGGCATGGCTCTGCGCCGGTGGATCGTCGGTCCGGCTGGCCGACGGAGCCAATCCGCTCGTCATACCGTGTCGCGGCAAGCCCGCACCTGCCGTCCCGATCATCGCCATACGGACCCACGACGACGGCTCCTGGTTCGTCCCCGCGGCCGCTGAGATGCGCGTTCAGGGCGCCGACGGGCAGTGGCATCGCGTGGCCCGTTGGAACCCAGATGCGGCCTCGTCCATTGACGGGTACGGCAGGACCATCACCCTCCGCCTCACGCCCATCACGCCCGAGACGATCCGACGGTCCGCGGCATCGTTCGTGGGTTCGACGGCCGGTGGCGGCGATCGGCCGAAGGATGCGTCACGCCTCCTCGCGCCGAGCCCAGCCGGTGACGAACCCGGCAGGTGGCGGCTCGATGTCGGCGGCACGCCATGCATCTGGCAGCACCCAAGCACCGACGCGCGCGCCCTGCCCGCAGGCGGCGCCGATGGCCGCGCGGCCGTCTGTTGGTTCGGGAGCGAAGCAGTGACGCTGCGCCTCACGCCTCCCGACCGGGCGCCTCATCGCATATGGGTCTACATCCTCGACTTCGACCACAATGGCCGGGAGCAGACCGTCAGCGTCGGCGACGAGGAAGGCCCGCTCTCCTCTGTCCGCGTCACGAAGGCGCAGGCGGACACGGGCACATGGGTCGAGTGGACCGTGACCGGCCCCGTGACGATCTCCGCGCGGAAGCTCACCGGTTACAACGCCGTGATCTCGGCTATCGCCGTCACGGACTGACGCAGCTTACCGGCCTCCGCCCAGGAGCTTCCTCAACAACGGCTCCAGGGCGTCTGCGTGCTGCACGAAGCCCAAATCCGTGGGATGCACTCCGTCCACCGTACCCTCGTCGCCGCGCAGCAGCGCCGCGCCCGGGGCGACGTGCAGCCCGGTCATTCCTGCCTGCTTCAGGGCCGCCACCGCCTGTGCCTGCACCTGGGACGCGTGGCTCTCCTTGCCGCCTGAGTGGATATTGGATTGGCCCACGAAGAGGATCGGCGCGCTCGGGTGCGCCTTTCGCAGCGCCTTCGCGAGGTAGGTGACCTTCTCCGCCGTCTCCGCGTCGGGCATGCCGGCCATGTTCCAGAGGCAGTCGATGACGTAGACGGCCGGGTCCAGCTCGGCCAGCAGGTCCGCCACCACCGCCTCCATCCGGCCTGAGCCGCTGAAGCCCAGGTTGATGACGCAGCGGTCCAGCCTACGGCCCAGGATGGCCGTATGCGCCATGCCCGGCCTGCTCGCACAGCCGCCCTGCACGATGGAGGTGCCGTAGAAGACGACAGGGCGTCCGCGGCCGGCGGGACGCTCCGGCGCCGGATCCAGGCTCTTGTCCGACGGAACGCCCACCTCCACCGACTTGCAGCCGTTGTAGAGAGGCAGGTAGAGGAGGCACTCAATTGGCCCGGCCTTGCCCTGCATGACCGCCTCCAGCCCGGCGCGCGTCTCGTGCGACAGCCCGCCTGCCGGCCGGCCATTCTGAACGAAGGTCCAAGGACCGTTTCCACGTCGAGCGTAGAGGTCCACACCGCTCACCCCGGTGGCCGGCATGTGGGGCATGGCAAGCTCGCCCTCAAGGAGCTTCCATCGAACCGACACGGTCGGTGAGTTGGTGACGAAGCGCACCGCAACTCCGGCCGAGTGGCGCCCGAGGCCCCAGACCGACTCGGGCACGCGTCCGTGGGCGGACGCCGGGAGGCGGCTGAAGGGCTCGGCTACCGCGGTCCAGCCCATTCCCTCCATCGTCAGTTCGTGCGCAGGCCGCCAGCGGGGCCCGTCGCCCTGCACCGCGGCATCGCCACAGACGCCGCAGAGCATCAGGGCCGCGCAGAGCCCGGTCGATATCGCCATCACCATGGTGTTTCGTCCTTCTCAGGCCGCGGGGAACCGGCCCTGGAGCGTGTTGATGAAGAGGTAGACGTCAAGCGTCGAAGCCAGGGCAGCCTCGTTCAGGCGGACGAACTGAGCCACCTCCCGCCAGGCCGCGTGGGCCGCGCCGCGGTCGCCCGCCGCACGATCGGCGTAGGCCGACGCCAGCAACACGCAGAGGCGTGCATGGAGGCCCAGCAGACGCCATGATTCGGCGCGGCAGGGGTCCGGGTCGGCCTGCCGTTCGGACGCCAGGGACAGGACGGCATCCGCCCGCCCCGCAACGTCCGCCAGCGCCTCAATATCCGGTCCCGGCCTCTCGCCGCGCGCCGCGACCGGGTCGAAAGCGGCCGTCATTGCCTCAAGGTACGCAGATGCCGTCTCGGCGCCTTCGCCGAAGGACGCATGGTCGTAATCCGCGCATATCGCGTCGAATTCGGCATCGCGGCTCCAGAGCGTCTGGGCCAGGGCGGCCATGGGAAGGCCCGTCGGGAAGAAGGCGCGCTGCGTCTGGCAACTGACGAAGCCCGCCAGTCCCAGCGTGTGCAGCCGCGCGATGTCGGCATGGAGGATTCGGGCGCACTCCCGGTAGCCGGGATCGTTGTAGTGATCCCACATCAGGTGGTAATCGAAATCGAACGCGTCGCCGGAGAAGCCCGCCTGCCAGGCTCGCAGGAAGGCCACGTTCTCCGGCACGGACTTCGGAAACTCAAGGTGGTTGCGCTCAAAGGGAGCAAGCTCAGGTCGCCCGGCGCCTGGGTCGAACGGCTCGCTGTAGCTCCGGGTGATGGGAGCGAACATGAGCAGGAAGCGCCCGGGGTTCGCCAACCTCTGGGTCTCCGGTGGCCAGAGCAGGTCGACGTAGATCAGGAAGACGATGCGGGTGGCTAGGCCGGCCTGCGTGAGCGCGCGGTCCAGCTCGTTCAGCATCTGCACGTAGAAGTCCGACGGTCGCGTGGCGGCGCAGGCGGGACATTCGCAGTGGTTGTTGGCGCCGTCGGCCAGCCAGAAGTGCAGGATGTCCACGTCGGGCCGACCGGCAGCGTACTCAACGATGGAGGCCACGATGCGGCGCCGCACCTCGGGGTTCGAGTAGCAGAGGTTGGTATTGAGGGGCACGCCCTCCCACACCTGACGCTCTCCGTTGACCAACGCCAGGAATGGCACGGCGTCGGCCGGCACGGGTGGCGGTGGGTACTCCCAACCAAGGCCCTCCATGCCGAACGGCTCACAGGTCCAGCCGTGGCCCACCGCGTGGTGCACCAGCCCGCGCCGCGCCAGCTCCAGCGAGAGCCTCCCGACCATGGCCCTGGCGTCCTCCACCGTGAAGGGCTCGGGCGGCGTGAGAGGGTTGTTGCGGTGGCTGTACCAGCGCTCGAAGAAAGTGTAGGCCTCGCGAAACTGGAAGAAGTAGGCGTTCATGCCCACGCGCGGCAGCCACTCGATGATATCGCGGACGTGCTCCTCGCAGACGGCCCCCTCGATGCAGAGGCCGCGGTGGCGGTAGAAGGGCGTCTCGGTGAACGAGGCGGTCACTTCGGAGATGGGCAATCGCGGCAGGAGCTCGCCCAGTGGTCCGGGACGAACCCAGCGGCAGCCGAGGGCGGTGAGCAGGCGGTAGACGCCCAGGAGAACGCTCCGGGGATTGGCCCCCGCAATGACGCCCGAACCGCCGGCCACGCGCACCGCAACCGCGTCGTCGAGTTCGGCATCAGCCACAGGCGGCACTCCGGCGTCCGGCAGCTCGGACGCCGGCCCGATCCGGATCACACACTCACAGGTAGCGCCGGCAGCTTTGGCGACGGTCACGGCCTCGCCGGTGATCACGGAGAGGCAGCGAGCCAGTTCCTCGGCGGCGTAGCGGACGGGAGCGGCATCCGACAGCGGAACGATAGTCCGGGCGGGCATAGTGCGCCTCCTGAGCGTCGCGCCGGACCATGGCCCGGTCGGACAGATGACTCAGTCTAGCGCACCGGCCCGGCGGAGCCCGCCACCTGAGGCGAGGTTCAGAGGCCTATAGCCACGCTCAGGGCGTCATCGCCGCGGCCGGCACGTTCGGCCAGGTCTGCGAGGGTTACGGCGGAGAGCCATCGATGCAGCCGCTGATGGGTCTCTCGCTCCAACTGGCCCACAACCGCTGCGGCAGCCTGCGAGCTGGTTACAACCGCGGCGGGCCCCTCACACGGAACCACCGCGCCCACCGCCAGGGCGGCATCCCACACGGTGATCTGCGACGTGGGCCGGGCCAATGCGTGCCCGCCACCCGCGCCGCGCGTGCTACGCACCAGCCCCGCGCGCTTGAGCATCAGGAGCACCTGGTCAAGGTAGGCATCGCTGAGGCCCTGCCGTGCCGCCACGTCCCGGCTCTGGGTCGTGGCGCCTGCCTGCGCCAGGTCGATCAGTGCCTGAAGGGCGTACTCGAGCTTGCTGCCGAAGGGCGTCATGCGTCAGGCCTTCAGAGCCCGGTCGAGGTCAGCCATCAGGTCATCCACATGCTCGATGCCGACCGATATCCGCACGAGGTCGGCGGTGATGCCCGCCTTGACCCGCACATCTTCCGGCATCGAAGCGTGTGTCATGGTCCAGGGTTGCTCAATAAGGGACTCGACACCGCCCAGCGACTCGGCCAGTGCAAAGAGCTTCACCGCGTTCAGGAAACGCTGAACAGCCGCGTCGCCGCCCTTCAGCCGGAACGAGAAGGTGCCGCCGAACCCGCGCATCTGGCGCCTGGCGAGTTCACGCTGCGGATGGGAGTCCAGTCCGGGATGGTGTACCGCAGAGACGGAAGGGTGGGCTTCGAGCCAGTGCGCGATGGCGAGCGCGTTGGCGTTGTGCGCCTCCATGCGGAGGGGCAGCGTCTTGATGCCGCGGAGGACCAGGAAGCAGTCGTGCGGCGCGGCACAGGTACCCATGGCATTCTGCAGGAAGTAGAACTGCTCTCCGAGCGCGGCGTCACGGGTGACCAGCGCTCCACCCACCACGTCGGAGTGCCCATTGATGTACTTCGTCGTGGAGTGCATCACGATGTCGATGCCCAGCGCCAGCGGGCTCTGGTAGTAGGGCGAGAGGAACGTGTTGTCGCAGACCGTGAGCACGGAGCGGCTGGAGGCCAGTTCGGCAATGGCCTCCAGGTCGAGCAGGTTCATCAGCGGGTTGGTCGGCGTCTCGGTCCAGACCATGCGCGTGTTGGGCCGGAAAGCCGCCTCCAGCGCCTTCAGGTCGCGCAGGTTCACGAACTCAGGCTCGATGCCCTTGTTCGCCATGATAGACGTGAGCAGGCGGTAGGTACCGCCGTAGAGGTCATCGTGGACGATGATGTGGTCGCCGGCCTGGAGCAGGGCCAACGCCGTGGCCTCCGCCGCCATGCCGGTCGCGAAGGCCAGGCCGCGGACGCCACCCTCCAATGCGGCCAGGCACTCCTCGAGCGCGTGGCGCGTCGGATTGCCGGTCCGTGAGTAGTCGAAAGGGCCGGGCTCCCCGACCGCGCGAAAGGCGAACGTGGAGGTCTGGTATATCGGCTGCATCACAGCGCCGAAGGCTGGATCAGGTCCCTGCCCGGCATGAACGGCCAACGTAGCAAACTGCATGGCGGCGTACTCCCCCTTGGCGCCCGCTCGGCGCCCTGTTGCCCGACAGATGACGGCGTTAGGCCAGATCTGCATACAGCGGCGTGGAAAGATACCTCTCACCAGTCGAAGGAAGCACCACCACGATCAGCTTGCCCGCGTTCTCGGGCCGCCGGGCCACCTGAACCGCGGCCCAGACGGCGGCCCCGGACGAGATGCCGGCAAACACGCCCTCGGTTCGCGCAAGGCGTCGGGCTGTGTCGATGGCATCCGGGGCATCGACCTTGATGACCTCGTCGATCAGGTCTGTGCGGAGCACGGCGGGCACGAAGCCCGCGCCGATGCCCTGGATGGGGTGAGGCCCGCGCGGCTGCCCGGAGAGGACGGCGCTTGCGGACGGCTCCACAGCGATCGCCTGGAAGCCGGGCTTGCGCTGCTTCAGCACATCGGCGATGCCGGTCAGCGTTCCGCCGGTGCCGACGCCCGCGACCAGGATGTCGACCTGGCCGTCCGTGTCGCGCCAGATCTCCTCGGCGGTGGTGCGGCGATGGACCTCCGGGTTGGCCGCGTTGTCGAACTGCCGCGGGATGAAGTAGCGCGGGTCCGCCGCGGCCAGCTCCTCGGCGCGCTTGATGGCGCCGGGCATGCCCTCGGGCCCGGGCGTCAGCACCAGTTCGGCGCCCAGGGCGCGCAGCAGTGAGCGGCGTTCCTGCGACATGGTCTCCGGCATCACCAGCGTCACCTTGTAGCCGCGGGCCGCGGCGACGAACGCTAGGGCGATCCCGGTGTTGCCGCTGGTGGCCTCCAGGATCACCGTGTCGGGTCCGATCTTGCCGGCCTTCTCGGCTGCCTCGATCATGGCCACGCCGATGCGGTCCTTCACGCTGGAGAGCGGATTGAAGTACTCGAGCTTAGCCGCGACGGTGGCAACGGCGCCCTCCGTCACCTTGTTGAGGCGAACGAGCGGGGTGTTCCCCACCAGGTCCACAATGCTGGATGCGATGTTCACGAGAGGCCTCCTCCGGGCGACGACGCGCCGCCACACCAAAGATGAGTACGCCGCTTGACTTCATCATGTTACCCGGTTCGCGCCGTTCAGGAGGAATCGCGCAGGTTACCGTCCAACGGTGTACCGACATGGGAATAGAGCAACGCCGTCCTTCCGACGCCGCAACGCGGCAAGGGCCTACCCAGGGCTTCTCCGTAGGCCTGCTGCACATGGGCGACCTTGCGCGGCTCAAGGCGTTCTACGAGCGGCTGACGCCTGCGGTAACGGAGACCTTCGTCCCCGACAGCCCTATCGATCCCGACAGGCTCACCAACCATCTGGCCGGCGTGACCGACGGCGAAGCGATCTCATACGGGCTGGCCGCACCGGACGGCCTGATCGTGGGACACGCCTTCGTCCAGCCGCTCTGGGACGGGCCGCCGGTGCTGGGCATTGGGATCGAGGAACGCCTGATCGGGTGCGGCCTGGGCGCAGAGCTGATGCGGGCCACGCTGGCGGACTGCGACGCGCTCTCACTGCCGGTGGTAACGCTGACGGTGGTGAAGACCAACCTGCGCGCCCGGTCGCTCTACCTGGGTTTCGGCTTTGTCGCTCGCGGCGAGGCAGCCTTCCGACGGCCGGGCGACAGCCTCTACATGGAGCGCCGCCTCGGCGGGCAGGCTTCAAACGGCTAGGCGCCCTGCGCCCTCAGGGCGGCTCGCACAGTAGCCAGATCGGGCGACAAGGTCGCCGAGATGCGGGTGGCCGCGTCGGTCAGCCGACCCGCCTCAGCGCCTCCCAACACAATGACGACCTGAGCGCCCACGGTGGAGCGCAGGGCGACCAACTCGCGTGACGCAGCATGGACGTCGGGGACGCAACTGACGCTTACGCCCACCATGCGCGCCCCTACCTCTCGGGCGGCGCGGCCAAGGTCGGCGCCCGGCAGGCCCGAGCCGAGATAGGCCGATCGCCAACCC
>CAISJD010000173.1 GCA_903885605.1 uncultured Chthonomonas sp.
GGCGACTCCAGCAGCCAGAGCGTACCCCTGTCGGCAAACTCACGTATCGGCGGGTCTGTGGGATCGTGCATGGCGAAACGCGCCCCCTCACACCATGATAGCCGACGAAGACGGCGAAGGCAAACGGCCCCGGTGCGCCATGCTCCGGGGCCGTTGTGTCGTCGTCCGTCTGCGGCTACGGCACCACGCTGAAGGTGGTGTTGGCCGAGACCGCCGCGTACCAGCTGTCCCCGGCGAAGGCCGCCGTGGCGGTGTGGGAACCCGTGGGCTCGCCCCAGGGGACGAACCAGTTCACGGAGGCCCAGCCGTCGACTGCCACGTTGGCGGATCCGACGCCTGTGCCGTTGACCGAGAACGCGACGGACTTGCCGGGCTGGATGACGTAGTCCGGCAGGCTGCGGACATAGGCCTTCAGCGGCAGGGTCCTGCCGCGGTTCGCTGAGCGGACGTAGGGCCAGATGTAGAGGTTGCCCTGCACGACACCGAGCTTGCCCGTGTTGGCCGATGCGGCGTAGCCCGCGTTGCCGGCCCAGGATGCGCCGACTACGCGAAGGCCGGCTCCCGAGCCCTCGGGCACCGTGTAGCCGAACGAGATGTAGCCGCCGGAGTTGGTGGCCTGCGTGCCCAGCGCGGAACCGTCCACGGTCATGGACATCGTCTTGCCCGTGATGATCGCGTTGGCCATGGTGTAGAGGTAAGCCTTCAGCACCGTGTAGGTCTTGATCTTCACGTTGAGGCGGTCCACCACGTAGACCTTTGTATTGACGGTCTGCGCGCTGAGCATGCCGTAGCCCGATGAGGCCAGAGCGCCGGCATCGCCTGCGAAGTCCGCCTGGATGGTCCGGCTGGCATCGCCGGCGGTGATGGTCCAGGTGAGCTGGGCCTGCCCGCCGGCATCCGTGTCGGCCGACCCAACCGCGGTGCCCGCCACGCTGAAGCTCAGGCCCTTGCCCGAGAGGTAGACCTTGTCGGACGTTCGGTAGAGGTAACCCTTCAGGACGACGGGATCGGTGATCGTACCGGTGCGATCGGGCACGAAGACCGACGTCGCCACCGGGTCCAAAACCGTCAGCATGGCGGTTCCGAAGCCTGCGCCGTAGACCGTGTCGCCGGCGAACTCCGCCCGGATGGTGCGGCTTGCGGCGCCCGCGGGGATGGTCCACGACGCCTGGGCGAGCCCTGCTGCATCGGTCGCGCCGGAGCCTGCCGCCGTTCCGTCGATCAGGAAGGCCAGCGTCTTGCCCGGTATGGCCGCGCCGCCGCTGCTGCGCTTCAGTGTGGCCTTCAGCGCCACCGCGTTGCCGGTGAGGCCCGCGGCGTCCTGCGCCGTGACGGCCGTGGCAATGGCGTTCACGGTCAGCGTGCCGGAGCCGGAGCCTGCCTCGTAGTCGGCATCGCCGGCGAACTCCACGCCGATCGGCAGCGAACCCCAGGCCGGCGGGGTGTGGGCGATGCGAGCTTTTCCGTCTGACGCCGTGGTTGCGGAGCCGATGGAGGTGCCCGAGACGCTGAATGCCAGCGACGCGCCGGCCACGCCGTTCAGGTCGCCATTCATGAGGTGGTTGTAGAGGTAGGCGACCAGCAGCGCCTCAGAGCCAACGGTGACCGCGGGGCTGTTTACCCAGACGTAGGTCCTGGCCTCTGCCACGGTGAGGGTGCCGGTGGCCGAGGCCGGCGCGTGGCCGGTGTCGCCGGCAAAGGCGGCGCCCAGGGCGCGGGAGCCCACGGACCCGGCGGGGATGACATAGGAGTAGCCGGCCTTGCCCGCCGCGTCGGTGGTGGCGTCAGGCGTCAGGTCGGAACCCGCCACCGAGAAGCGCACCGCCTTGCCGGAGAGGCCCGAGGCGCCTGCGGTCAGGGTGGCTGCCAGCGCCACGGTGTTCCCTACCCGGCCGGACACATCGGAGACCACCATGGTTGTCGGCGTGCGGACGATGAGCGTTCCAGTCCCAGTACATGAGGCGTAGGTACTGTCGCCGGCGAACGACGCACCGATGGTGCGGCTCGCGGCGCCCTCTGGAATGGTATAGTCGACCTGCGCCAGGCCCGCGGCGTCGGTCGTGGCGGATCCCGCCGCAGAGCCGTCCACGGTGAACGAGACGGACTTGTCTGACAGTGCCGCAGAGGTATCGGTCCGCGTAAGCGTCGCCTTCAGGGCAACCGACGAGAACTTGGTACCGATGCGGTCCGGGACGGAGAGGGAGGTGCTTACGCTGGAGCGCCAACTGGTAAGGAAGATATCAGATGCGCCGCCGCCGTAGGCCATCTGGGGTGAGTACGACGTGGTCGGGAGGTCTGTGGAGCTTGTGTACCCAACCATTGTGTAACCGCCTGTGCGCGAGCCGTACAGGGCGACCGGTACCTCATCACCTGACCCCCCAAGGTAACTAGCGTACGTCAGCGACCCATTGGGATCCATGTCCAGGCAGTAGGCATCCGACGGGCCGGCGAGTGACCGCGTTAGGGCATCAGTAGTCGTCGACAGGTTCGACGATGTGGTTGCGGCCGATACCAGTACCGAGCCATCAGTCCGGAACACAAGACTTCCATTTGAGTTCGCCCCCGCACCACCGAGCAGGGTCGAGTAGATTACGCTTCCCGAAGAAGAGAACGTACACACGGCGACGTCAGTGGCCCCAGCCGCATGCGACCGGCTGAATGCCCCTACCGTCGTTGGGAAGTCCGTGGATGGGGTTGTACAGAAGACGGCCACTTCCCCGCCATCATTTATGTGCACTCGACGAACGTTTATATCGTCGAATGTGTCTTCTCCAGATCCACCTAGATATGTCGACCAACCGATTGTGCTTCCGGTGACATCTAGCTTCGTCAGGAATAGGTCGTACAGGCCACCCCCGTGCGTCGGCTGGAATGCGCCTGGAGTAGTTGGGAACCCTTGTGACAATGTCGCCCCAAGTACGATTGGTGCTGCGTCACTGTCTAGCACCACTTGAAACGGATACTCATTCTGGTTGACGGAACCAACCCGGTTGGGTCCCCCGAGGAGTGTGCAGTAGGTTAGGCTACCAGTCGGCCCGAGACGAAACACGATGCCGTCGCTTGTACCGCGCCGTGTCTGTTGGTATGCGCCGGCGGTGGTCGGGAATGCATCGGATTCACTCAGGCTGTTTGTCGTACCGACCACGGTTACCGCTCCGGTTGCGTCCGTAGCACATCCCAGCAAGTACGTTACCTGCCAGTAGCCACTACCATAGATGAGCGTTGAGTAGATCGCTTGGCCCTGGTCTCCCAGGCGGGTGACGAATCCGCTAGAGTGGTAGTACCCACCTGGCGGGACACGTTGGAACGCCCCGGCGGTCGTGGGGAAGTCGGTCGATGCCCCATCCCCTATGACGGTAACTGCGCCAGAGCTGTCGCCGGCCACGCTGACGTGATCTTCGGCGGCGTTGCCGCCCAAGTACGTGCAAGAGGCGAGGTCGCCATTCGTGCTGAGCCTGAACACCGCGGCGTCCGACGATCCCCCACCATACGTCCGCTGGAAGGCGGCGGCGGTGGTTGGAAGGTCGGTTGATGAAGTCATGCCAGCGCACGTTACAGCGCCGGCGACATCAACCACGCAGCAGGTTCCTGACCTTGAGTCGAACCACTCGTCGCCAGAGCCGCCGACGAAGGTTGAGTAGACAAGCGATTGTCCATCTGCAGCAAGTTTTGTTACTACTACATCGTGCGCGCCGCCACCGTACGAGCGGTCCCATGCGCCTGCGGTGGTCGGGAAGCTGGCTGACGCAGTGGTGCCGACAAGCGTAGTGGTACCGTCCGCAGCCTGATGGGCCGAAGTTGGTCGCTCGCTGTCGCTGCCTCCGAGGTACGTGCAATAGACGATAGGGTCCACCACTAACGGCCTGCTCGCGTCGTACCGGGCCACGCGGAAGGCGGCCCTCTTGCCGCTGACGGTGTATGCCACGGCTACAGGCAGCCGCCGACCAGCGACGGTCTGGTACGCCACCGGCCGCTTCCAGACCACATCGCCTGCCGATGTGGATGCTA
>CAISJD010000174.1 GCA_903885605.1 uncultured Chthonomonas sp.
CAGGCCGGCATGCCGCTGGTGGCCCTCTATCAGGGCGCCGCCGGCGGCGCTGCCGGGACCGTGAACGTCGCCAGCCGGGCCGGGGCGTCCATGGCCGTGCGCCGCCTCGTCGAACTGGGGCACCGCCGCATCGCCTTCGTGGCGCCGGCCTACACCTTTGACTACCAGGAGCGGCGGTCCGGCTGGGCTGAGGCATTGGCGGCCAACGGCTTGCCCATCGATCCCGCCTTCTGCCCCGAGATCGCCAGTGAGCACGGCCCGGAGATCCCTTGCAGCGTTCGGGGGCTCATGGCGTTGGACCGGCCGCCGTCGGCCATCGTCGCCGGCGACGATGCCGTCGCCATGTGCGTGTTGGATGAGCTGGGCTCACTGGGCGTTGCCGTGCCGCGGCGGGTCTCGGTGGTGGGTTTCGACGATGTCTCTCCTGCCGGCGAGGAGCGCCGCCTTAGCACGTTGCGGCACCCCGCCACGGAGGTCGGGCTGACCGCCGGGCGGTTTATGGGCCGCCTGCTCTCCGGTGTCGATCCCAGCGAGTGCCGGGCGGTGCTACCCGTGAGCTACGTGGAGCGGGGCACCACGGGCCCGGCGCCCGGCTGAGCCGCCAAACCCCGCTGATGGCCCTCAGGCCCGGTCATTACAGACCGCCGTCCAATCGGCGGCCCGGGAGGCGAACGATGCGGAAACAGATGGCGCGTACAGCCGTCGCGGCCTCGGCGGCCCTGCTCCTGTTGGGCGCGCTAGCAGGCTGCAAGAGCGACAACGCGTTCAGCAAAGAGGAGATGAAGCAGCTCAAGGAGGGCCCGCCCAAGCAGATGCCCGCCCAGGGCGTGGAGATGATGCGCCGCATGGGCCAGGGCGGCGGCGGCGGCGCTCCTCCCAGGCCGGCAGGCCAGCCCGGACCGGGCGGGCCGGTATCGGGCGCCCCGGGGCCCGGCGCGGGTGGTCCGGGAAGGCCTGCGGGGCAACCCGGTCCTGCCGGTCCCGGCGGCATGGGCCGCTGATCCTGCGGGTCACGCGTTCAGTGTGTAGGAAGGGCTAGGCAAGGGTAAGGCCGCGCCCAGGCGTCCGATTGGGCCTGGCGCGCGGAGGCAAGTCTCATACGGTTGCTGTGATGCGCCCAACGCGGCGCTCCCACTCAAGGAGGATAGGGATTGCATCGTACAAAAGGCTTCACCCTCATCGAACTGCTGGTCGTCATCGCGATCATCGCCATTCTGGCGGCGATCCTCTTCCCGGTCTTCGCGCAGGCCCGCGAGAAGGCACGAGCGACCTCGTGCCTCAGCAACGCCAAGCAGCTGGGTACTGCAGTCATGATGTATGCGCAGGACTATGATGAGCTGTACCCCATGGGTTGTGACAACAACTGGTGGGCTCTGGGCTGGGGCATGACGACCCAGCCGTACATCAAGAACCTCGGCATCCTGCGCTGCCCCAGCGACAACACCGCGCGTCAGAGCACCGACTCCGGCGGAGGCGCCACCGACATGAGCTGGGCCGGGCCCAAGATCTCCTGGGCCGCCAACGGCCTCATCAAGTGGGTCAGCAATGCCAACCGGATGATCGGCGTCATCGGCATGGCCCAGGACTGGGTCACCCACAACACGTCCTCACTGGCTGACGTGGGCCGGCCGGCCGACACGATCATGCTGGCAGAGAAGCATGACGCCGACAACGTGCTGTACTGGGGCCCGCGCTCCATGTACTACAGCAACTCCGTCTGGAACTGGTGGTGGGGCTGCGGCTCCATTCCCGAGGGCGCCCGCGCCGCGGCGGCCTATCCCAACGCCCCGGAGGGTTGCGTTCCTACCAAGCACTCCGGCATGGCCAACTTCACCTTCTGCGACGGCCACGCCAAGGCCATGCGCCCGCAGGCCACGAACCCGGGCTGGTTGTACGACAGCAACGCCTCGCAGCTCGACAAGAACATGTGGGACGCTACTCGCCCGTAGGGCGACCCACGTCCCGAACCTCGGAACCTGCGCAGGGGAGTGGCCGCGAGGCGCTCCCCTGTGCTGTTACGGGAGGAGTCATGCGCCGGAATGCCGAAGGTAGAGCTACGCCGCCGCGCGCATTCCACGCTTCAGGAGCCCTGCCATGCTCTCCGCCTGCCGTCCGCTGCCCCGTGGGTCTGTTCGCCACCTGTCCGGCATCCTGAGCCGCCGGGCCGAGTTGAACCGTGCCTACGTGGCCTCGCTCCAGGCGCCCAACCTGCTGCAGAACTTCTACGCCGAAGCCGGAATGCACCAGTGGTACATGCGGAACACGGCCCATGGCGAGGTGGGCGAGGGCGTGGAGCGCCATTGGGGGTGGGAGTCGCCCACGTGCCAGGTGCGCGGCCACTTCCTGGGCCACTGGCTCTCCGCCGCCGCCCAGATCTGGGCAGTGGAGGGTGACGGCGAACTCAAGGCCCGGGCCGACCATGTCGTCTCGGAGCTGGCGGCCTGCCAGGCGAAGAACGGCGGCGGCTGGTGCAGCCCCATTCCCGAGAAGTACCTCCACTGGACCGCGCAGGGCAAGGCCACATGGGCGCCCCAGTACGTGCACCACAAGACGCTCATGGGACTGGCCCACATGGCGGAGTTCGCCGGCAGCTCGCAGGCGCTGGAGGTGGCGGGCCTTTTTGCGGACTGGTTCCTGTGCTGGACCGAGCCCTTTGACCGGGCGAAGATGGACGACATCCTCGACGTGGAGACCGGCGGCATGCTGGAGGCCTGGGCCGACCTCTACGGCCTGACGCAGGACGCCCGGTACCTGGAGCTGATCGCGCGCTACCGTCGCGGACGCCTCTTCGACGCGCTGCTGGAAGGCCGGGATGTCCTGACGAACCGCCACGCCAACACCACCATCCCCGAGGCGCACGGAGCCGCCCGGTGCTACGAGGTGACCGGCGACCCAGCCTGGCGCGCCATCGCGGAGGCCTACTGGGAGATGGCTGTGACCCGGCGCGGGACCTTCTGCACCGGCGGCCAGACCAATGACGAGGCGTGGACGCCGCCCTTCGCCGTCGCGGAGAGGCGGGGCCGCTGGGCGCAGGAGCACTGCACCGTCTACAACATGATCCGCCTGGCCGACTACCTCTACCGCTGGACCGGCGACGCGGCCTACACCGACTACATCGAGAAGAACCTCTACAACGGCATCCTGGCCCAGCAGAACCCCGAGACCGGCATGGTCGCCTACTACCTCTCCATGCGGGCGGGCGACCGCAAGCAGTGGGGCCACCCGACGCATGACTTCTGGTGCTGCCACGGCTCCGTCGTCCAGGCCCACGCCATCCACGACCTGCTCCTCTGCCACCAGGACGACGCGGGGCTTCGCATCGACCAGTACATGCCCTTCGAGGCGCGGGCGCAGGTCGGCGGCGCGCCGGTGACCGTGCGGCTGGAGCCGATCCATCGCGGCGGCTATGTGGGTACGCCCACCGGTCCGGGCCATCCGTGGGAGCATTCGGCTCGCCGTCCCGGTTCGTGGACCTACAGGATCACCGTCGATGCGCCCGGCACGGTCGAGTTCACGCTCTCCCTGCGCCGCCCCGGCTGGCTTGCGGGGCCGATGGCGGTCTGGGTGGGCTTGGAGCGCGTCGAGGTGGGCGACGGGGTCGGCTACGAGGCGATCCGGCGCAACTGGGGCTCGGATCAGGTCTTCGTCGAGCTTCCCGTTGAGCTGCGAGCCGAGCCCGTGCCTGACGAGCCGACCTCGGTGGCGTTCCTGAACGGCCCGGTGGTCATGGCAGGCCTCTGCGACGGTGAGCGTGCCCTCTACGGCGAGCCCGAGCGCGCGGCCGAACTCCTGCGCCCCAACGCGGACGGCGAGGGCTACCCGTGGGGCGACGGCTACCAGACGGTGGGGCAGCCGCAGGGAATGCGCTTCGTTCCGCTGCATCGGGTGGTGGACGAGCCCTACGCCCTCACCTTCCCGATCCTGCCGGCGCCCTGGTCGCGCTGATCCGCGCCGCGTGAGCCCGCCTCGGTTTGGTACACTGAGACACCAAGCCGGGCGGGCTGGAGCGGCCGCCGGCTACGGAGGGTGACCTGGTGATGCTGCACTATGCCCGGCCGCTGGCGCGGCTGGTGGCCGAACTGGAGAAACTGCCGGGCATCGGGCCCAAGTCGGCCCAGCGGATGGCCTTCTACTTCCTGCGGGCTCCCCACGCCGACGCCGAGCGGCTGGCGCAGGCCATTATGGAGGTCAAGGAGAAGATCGTCTTCTGCCGGGAGTGCTTCAACTTCGCCGACCAGGAGGTCTGCGACGTCTGCCGCAGTCCCAAGCGCGACGGCACAGTCATCTGCGTGGTGGCCGAGCCGCGCGACCTGATGGCCATCGAGCGCACGGCTGAGTTCCAGGGGCTCTACCATGTCCTCCAGGGCGTCATCTCGCCGCAGGAGGGCATCATGCCCGACATGCTGAAGATCAAGGAGCTGCTGCCGCGCATCCAGCGGCACAATACCACCGAGATCATTGTGGCGACCAACCCCACGGTGGAGGGCGAGGCGACCGCCCTCTACCTGGTGCGCCTGCTGAAGCCGCTGGGCATCAAGGTGACTCGCATCGCCCACGGCCTGCCCGCCGGAGGCGACCTGGACTATGCCGACCAGGCCACGCTCATCTCCGCGCTGCAGTGGCGCCGGGAGATGTAGCGCCCGTCAGGCGGGAGGCTGGGCCAGGATCCACTCCACGGCTTCGGTGACATCCGCGCAGACATGGTCGGGCTGCACGGCGAAGTCGGCCGGGTCGTAGTGACCGTGCAGCCCCGACAGCACGAAGACTGCGCGGCAACCTGCCGAAGCCCCGCACTGCACGTCCAGTGGCTTGTCCCCCACGAAGAAGCTCCGGGCGGGGTCAAGACCCAGCGCGGCTGAGGCCTCCAGCACCATGCCCGGCAGCGGCTTCCGGCAGGTGCATCCGGCCTCCCGGTTGTGGGGGCAGTAGCGGATGGCGTCCAGATGGGCGCCGCCTTCGGCGAGACGCTCCTCCATCAGGCGGTGCACATCGGCGAGGTCCTCGTGGCTCATGAGGCCCTTCTCGATGCCCGACTGGTTGGTGATCAGCACCGCGGGCATTCCGGCAGCGTTGATGCGAGCCACCGCCGCCGCGGCGCCGGGCAGCATGGTGAGCTGCTCGGGCCGCATGACGTAGAGCACGGGGTCGGTGTTCAGGACGCCGTCGCGGTCGAGGAAGACGGCGGGGCGCAGGGCCTCGGGCATGGGGCGCCTATCCAGCCGTCAGGCGCAGTCGAAGTCCGGCGAAGGCTGCGTGAAGGATAGCCATGTGGACATCCTCGACCAGTTGCATATTGGTCGACGCCAGCGTGATGCACCGGTCGGCGATGCCCGCCAGCTTGCCGCCGCCGTAGCCGGCCAACCCGAATGCGGTGGCGCCCGCCTTCTTCGCGGCCTCCATGGCGTTGAGCACGTTGGGCGAGTTGCCGCTGCCGCTGATGCCGATCACCAGGTCGCCGGGCTCAGCCCAGCACTCCACCTGCGGCGCGAAGATGTTGTCGTAGCTCGTGTCGTTGCCCCAGGCGAGGATCAGAGCGGTGCAGTCGCAGAGGCAGAGCGCCTTGATGGCCTTGCCCGTATCGAGCCCGATGCACTTCTGCAGGTCGTTCACGATATGCGAGGCCGTGGAGCCGCTGCCGCCGTTGCCCATGAGCATGACGCGGCCGCCGTTGCGCCAGACTTCCTCCAGCAGATCGGTCAGCCCGTCCACCGCGCCGGCGTCCACCGTCCCGACGGTCGCCGCCAGGTTCTGCATATACTGCGCCGCAAAGCCCATGTCTGAAACTCCTCCCGATATGTCGTGCCCCATTATACTGCGGCGCCGCCTGCCCGGCGGCCGGAACGGCCCCGCCCCGTTCAGGCGATCCGCGAGGCGCCCTCGGCGGCGCGGCAGACGTAGAAGCTCGGCTCAAGGCAGGTCGCTCGGGTGTAGGCGCGGCGGACGCGATCCTGGAACTCCTGCACCGCGCCGTCGGCCACGAGGCTCACCGTGCAGCCGCCGAAGCCGGCGCCGGTCATCCGGGAGCCGTAGACGCCCTCCACCGTCAGTGCCGCGGCCACCAGCGCGTCGAGCTCGGGGCAGCTCACCTCGTAGTCGTCGCGCAGGGAGCGGTGCGAGGCGGTCATCAGCTCGCCGAACGCCGCCACGTCGCCGGCCTCCAGGACGCTGATAGCCCGCAACACGCGCTCGTCCTCGGTCACCACATGCCTGGCGCGGCGCACGACGGGATCCGGCAGCAGCCCCTGCAGCGCCTCAAACTGGGCCTCCGAGACGTCGCGGAGGTACTCCAGCCCGGGCATCTCCGGGCGCAGCAACTCGACGGCCCGCTCACACTCGGCGCGGCGCTCGTTGTAGGCCGACTTCACCAGCTCGTGCGGGCGGTTCGTGTTCGTGATGACCAGCGATACGCCGCCGGTGGGCAGCGGCACGGGGCGGAACTCGAGCGTGTGCGTGTCGATGAAGAGGGCGTGGTTCGCCTTGCCGAGCGACGAGATGAACTGGTCCATGATGCCGCAGTTCATGCCCACGAAGCGGTTCTCGGCTCGCTGGCACAGCACGGCGCGCCGCACGGGGTCGATCTCGATGCCCGAGGCGAACTCGAAGGCCCAACAGGCGGCCATCTCGAACGCCGCAGACGAGGAGAGGCCGCTACCCACGGGGACGGTCCCCACCACCACGGCATCCATCCCGGCCAATGCGTACCCCGCCTCGGCCAGCACGAAGGCCACGCCCCGGACGTAGTTCGACCAGGGCTCCGCATCGGAGCGCGTCAGGGCGTCGAGGCCGAAGAGGCTCTCCTGCCCATACGATTCGGCGTAGACGCGGACCTGCTGGTCATCCCGAGGCGCCATGGCGATGCGGATATCGAACTCCAGCGCGGCCGGGAAGACGTAGCCGTGGTTGTAGTCGGTATGCTCGCCGATCAGGTTCACGCGGCCCGGCGCCCGAACGACGGCCTCCGGCGCGCGGCCGTACCGCGACTGGAAGATGAGGCTGGGGTCGGCGGGCGTAGGCATCGTGGAGGCTCCTTTGGCGAGTTGCGGCGGATTCTAGCACCCGCGCACGAGGGCGGTCAACGCGAGGGGGAGGTGGGTTCGCCCCTGCTATCGGCGCGGTCGAGCGATGCAGTAGACCCTTGCCGATGTCCTGATCAACAGGCGGTTTCCCGTGATCGCGGGGCAGGCCATACCCATGTCATCCTCAGCCAGCTTGTTCGTGTGCAGCAGGTCGAACCTGGGTCCGGCCCGGAAGACGAACGTGACGCCGTCCTCGTTCATGCAGTACACCTTGCCGCCGGCGGCCCATGGCGAGGCAGTGAAGGCCCGACCCTCCGGTATACGCGTGCGCTCGAACAGGGGGGCGCCCGTGGCGGCGTCATACGCCGACATCATGCCGAAATCGAGCAGTACATAGACCTGACCCCGGTAGAGCAGCGTGGAGGGGTTGTACGGCGCCGCCGTCGGTTGCCGCCACGCGACGAACTCGCCGGATGTCGAGCCCTCGGCCAATGAAATATCGCCGCCGCCGCCGGGCCGGATCGCGTAGATCGGCCGCCGGGGGCTGCCCACGTAGCCGGACGTCACATAGAGCATGTCGCCGGCGGCGTAGGGGGTCGAGATGGTGATGCCCGGCACCCCCTTGAGCCACCAGAGCAGTCTGCCGTCCAGGTCGTACGAGCGCACCTTGCCGGTTCCCGCCGTGATGATCTCGGTGCGCCGGCTGTTCTTCCAAACGAACGGGGTCGCCCAGTTGCTCTTCTCGTCGCGGCTCACGCGCCATACGTCCTTGCCGGTCCTGGCGTCCAGCGCAGCAATGGACGACTCCGCCTCGTTGTCATCGACGACATAGAGGCGCCCTCCTGCCAGGGCCGGCGACGCCGCGGTACCCCACGCCGCCTGGATCGGATGCGGGGTCAGAGCCCGCTGCCACACCTTCCTGCCCGCGTGGGTGAGCGCGTAGATGCCCACGTTGCCGAAGACGCAGTAGACGCGGTCGGCATCGGCCACCGGGGTCTCCGAGGCGTAGCTGTTCTTCACATGGATCGGGCTCGGCGGCTTACCCGAGTGGACCATCTGCTTCCAGAGCACCTTGCCGGACGGCAGATCGAGGCAATAGACCCACCACTCGTGCAGGTCGCCCGATGTCTGCGGCCGCTCGCCTCCCATGTAGAGCCCCTTCTTCGGTGGCTCGGTGGCGCCCTGGCTGCAGACCGTCGTCAGAAAGACACGATCGCCCCAGACGACGGGCGACGACCAGCCTCGACCGGGGATGTCGGTCTTCCACGCCACATTCTGCGTGGCTGACCAGGTGTCCGGGAAGCCGGAGGCCTCCGAAACACCCATGGCGCCGGGACCGCGCAACTGGGGCCAGTTCGCATCCGTGCCTGCGCCGGCACGCACGAGAGCGCACGTCGCGACCATCGCGGCGACCACGGCAAGGGGGCCGGACCCGATCCTACGCATAGGAGACCTCCCGGAAGACCGCGCGCACTGCCGGCGCCATGCGGCCGAAACCGATGCAGTATGGCCGACGATCCCGCGCGGTGTCGACAGCCGCCGGGTTGGGCGTGTTCTGGGCCTCCACGCAGGAGTCGCCGCCCGCCGTCGCGAACCTGCGAGGGCGCCGATGCGCGAGCCTCTCCGAAGGAGCCCTCCATGCCCACCATGCCCCTCATCCTGCTGCTTCTCTGCGCCGCGGTCGCCGGCGCCGGCGCGGCCACGCCGCCGCAGCCGCCGATCCACACGCTGGACCTGAGCGCCACGAACAGCATCGCGATGGACCAGCCGGCGCAGGTCCGGGCCACCTGGGACGCGGTGCACTTCGCCGCGTCGCTGCAGGGCATCGTGAACCGCCGCTTGCCTTGCCTCTACATCCATCTGGTGGGCGGCAAGACGGGCGAGACCGATCGCTTCTGGCTGGGCGAGATGCGCAAGCCCGGAGCCTGGCTGGCTGGGCGCACGGTGAAGCCCCTCCGCGACGTGGTGGAGGCTGCCCGCACGTTCCGGTCGGCCATCCGAGGCGTCGTGGTCTACGACGAACGCGTGCCCGCGACCTCCAACGTGGCAAGTACCATCGCCGGCGTGGAGGACCTGGCCTGCCTGCGGTACGACCCCGATCCCGCCTCGCTCTACAGCCGCCTGGTAACCGATCCCAAGGGGCCGCGCCTCCCTGTGAAGCGACGCCTGATGGCGGCGGACGGTTCGCCGATGTTCACCGGGCAGGGAACGATCCCCGGCAGTGCGACGCCCTCCACCGGCAGCGCCAAGTGCGACGCCTACATCTGGGCCAAGGAGCGCTACCTCGACACCGGCAAGTGCGATCCCACGCGCCTGGCCTATTACCTCGACGCCTGGTGGATCGGCCATCCCGGCGGCGACGTGCCGAACCACACGCTCTCCAACCATGACTACTTCGTCGCCCGGCGCGGGTTCTTCTTCGACCTCTCGATGTGGGACGACGAGACTCCCGTGGACGACCTCACGCAGCCCGTGGGCGCCGACGCCCGGACGCTGATGGCGATCCTCCGCTCCGCCTGGACGCGCACAGCCGGCAAGAAGATGATCCACGTAGGCGGCTTCGTGCCCTGGGCTTGGAAGTACACCAACTACGGCCAGGCCGGCGGCAAGCGCGAGGGCGTGCCCGCCGAGTGGCGCTACGCCGAGATCCTCTCCTGCTACAACGCGTTCATGGACGCCGACGCGCTGGGCTACTCGGCCATGGCCAACGCCTCGGTCTTCAGCCTGCAGCCCTTGAAGGCGGTCTACAAGCAGGACCGGCCCACGCTGGCGGACCTGAAGTCCCGCGGCCTGGTGCTGCCCGACGGACGCGTGGCGCCCAGGACGTTCGTCACCATCTACGGCGGCGACTACGATGCGGCCGCGTGGCTCTACCAGCGCCTGCCGGCCATATGGGCCGACCCGGCGCGGGGAACGGTACCGGTGGGCTGGGCCTTCAACCCAAACCTCGCCGATCGGTTCGCCATGGGCATGGACTGGGCGCGCAAGCACGCCAAGCCCGGAGACGCCTTTGTCGCGGGCGACTCGGGCGCGGGATACGTGAACCCCAGCTACCTGAGCGAACCGCGGCCCTGGTCGGGGCTGCCCTCTGGGCTGGCCACCTGGGTCGAGCACTGCACGCGCTACTATCGCCAGTGGGACCTCTCCATCACCGGTTTCGTCATCGACGGCAACGCGCCGGCCATGGGCAGCGCGGGCTTCGACGCCTATGCGCGCTTCTCACCCGACGGCATCATCGGCCAGAAGACCGCCCACGCATCCCTGCACGGGTCCATGCCCCTGGTTCGCATGGCGTGGGACCTCTATAGCGCCGAAGCGGGAGCCGAGGTGATCGCCTCCCGCTGCAAGCCGAGCAAGCCCGAGTTCGCGGCCTACCGGACCATCCTCTGGTCGCCCACCGACATCAAGCGGCTGATGGACAACACCAGGGAGCAGCCGCGCGGAGCCGAGGTCGCCTTCGTCGATCCCTACACGCTCATGGCGCTGGTGAAGCAGTTCAACGTGGGGCCGGACAAGGGGAAGGCCCGCCTGCTCCCCGCGCCGCAGCCCGCGCCGGAGACCGTCACGAACCGATGGGATGTGCGCCTGGGAGCCGAGGCCATCGGCCACAGCCCTCTGGTGGCAGGCTGCGACGCCCGTGACGCCCTGGGCGGCTCCTACGGCGCCATGGAGACGGGCGACCTGATCCTCTTCGCCGACAAGGCGCCTGTGGGTTCGATCCACTTCCTGGAGTGGCGGACGAAGACGCCCATGCAGCTCCAGCGCTATCGCCTCTCCGGGCATGGCGACGGCGGCACGCTCTACCGCGAGTTCGGCGAGTTCCGCCTCTATGCGCGCAAGGGCGGCGAGTGGGCGCTGATCGACACCTACAATCCGGAGCATCCGCTCGCTTCGCTGCGGCCGGGCGCGCACCTGCTGCTGGACCGGACACTGCCGCTGGCTGTGACGGCGCAGGAGTTCCGCGCCGAGTTCACGCAGTGGGCGCCGAAGGACGGGCTGGCCCTGGGCCCGCGCATCGTCGAACTGGAGGGCTTCGGACCGGCCGCGCCGTAGGGGCACCGTAAGCCGGTCGGGCGGCGTAGTGTCATAATGCGAGGCATGACGCGGCTCGACCGGTACCTGATGCGTGAGATGGTGGTTCCCTTCCTGATCGGGCAGGGAGCCGTGGTGTTGATGCTCACCGGCACGGTGCTGTACAACAACGCCGATACGTTCCTAAACTACCAGATACCGGCGGCGGGCGTGGCGCGCATCGCCCTCTGCTTCATGCCCTACCTGGTGGGCCTCACCATGCCCGTGGCCACCGCCATCGCCCTCTCGCTGGCTGTCAGCCGCATGGCCCGCGACTCCGAGATCACGGCCATGCGGGCGGCGGGGATCAGCCTCTGGCGCATCTTCCGGCCGGCCGTGGTCGTAGGACTGGCAATCAGCGCGGCCGACTTCGGCTTCGCCGAGGTGGTGGTGCCCTGGGCGAACCGCCAGTATGAGCGCACCATGCGAGAGCTCTCTCAAGCCGTCCGGTTCCTGGCTCCGCAAGAGCGGCAGGTGGTGCAGTCACCGGACCGCGTCTACACGCTCTACGTGAACCGGATGTCCCTCCACGGGCCGCTGACGCAGGCCTACGACGTGACGCTGATGATCGCCAAGCCCGGCACCAAGCTGCCCGTTGTGATCCAGGCGCCCTTGGCCGACTATGTCGACGGGCACTGGCTACTGCACGACGCACGGGTGCACAGCTACTCCAACGGCGGCACGGACGAGGTTTTCACCCACGCCAAGAGCGTCGACATCCCGTTCCGGCTTGCGGACCGGGTGTTCAACCTGATTTACCTGCAGCTTCCGCTTTACTCGCCGGCGGCGGCCACCAGCTTCCGCGAGATGCTGCCCCGAGCCCTGGCGGACGCCCGGGCGGGCTTCAGCAGTCCGCAGAACTGGCTGGACATCCACCTCAAGCTCTCGGTGCCGCTCTCCTGCGTGGTCTTCGCCCTCTGCTGCCCGCCGCTGGCGCTCAGGCTGTCGAAGGCGGGCAACTTCGTGGGGGTGCTGCTCTCCATCAGCCTGGTCTTCGTCTACTGGAACACGCTGCTGGCCGCCAAGATCATCGGCTCGCGCTATCCCGACATCCTCCCGCCGCCCGTGGCAGGCTGGGGCCAGAACGTGCTCTTCTCCGCCCTCGGGCTCTGGACGCTGCGGAGGACCGAGTGATCCTCTGCCTCGCGGCCGCCGCGCTGGCGGTCCGTCCGATGCCGTCGCACGCCGTGCGCCTCGCGGCGCTACGGAGCGCACGTCCGGCGGCGGTGCGAACCAAGCAGGCCGTGGGGCGTCAGGACGCGACTCCGACCGCGAAGGGCCAGACCCCGCCCGATACGGCCGGTCCCGGCGACCGCGCCGGCAGGCCCGACGGACCGGCCGCACCGTCGCGGGCAAGCATCACCTTCGACGAGGCCGAGATCCATGGGACGCGCATCCGGGCCACCAATGTCTCCTTTGTCTCCGGAGAGTACGCGGTGACCGGCGGCCTGGTGGACGGCGACACCGAGGACGTGCTCGTCTTCACCGGTAGCCCCGTTCTCACCTACCGGAGCCAGGTAATGACCGGCGAGTCGATCCGGTTCCGGCCGCGCGAGCGCGCCTACCTTGTGCAACGGCTCCATGCGGCGCTGACGCCCGACTTCCTGCAGGGGCGCGTGGCGTCACCCCTCTTCCTCTCCGCCGGTGGCCTGACGGGGCGGCAGGGCGAGCCCGCCTCGGGCAGCGACGCCGTGGTGACGGGTTGTGAGCGGAAGGAGCCGCACTACCTGGTGCGGGCGGGAAGCATCGAGGTGGACCCGGGCCGCCGCATCGTCCTGAAGCGTGCGGGCATCGTGCTGTGGGGCAGGCGGCTGGTGACGCTGCCCAGCCTCCTCATCCCGCTGGATCGGAGCGCGCCGGAGCGGGGCTACACGCCGCAGGTGGGCCGTTCCGCCGACGAGGGCTGGTTCGTGAAGTCCGCGTTCAACTACGCTGCGGGAGAGACCGGACGGGGCGTCTACCACGTCGATGCCATGCAGCTCAAGGGGCTGGGCCTGGGCATCGACCAGACGTGGCAGAGCCGCCGCTCCGCCGGAATGACGTCGATCTACGGCATCCCGGCCGGCGGCGTGAGCAAGGACCTCTCCGGCCGCATCGACCTGCGCCAGAACCTGGGCGCGGGCCAGAACCTGACCGTGAACGCCGACCTGCGGAAGAACAGCTACCTGACCATGCCCGGCAACACGAGCCTGGGCGCGCGGCTGGGCTACTCATCCATGTCTGCCGGAGGCGACACCGCCATCTCGCTCAACCGGCAGACCAACGAGTCGGCGAACTACTCCACCGAGTCGCTGGGTAGCTCGCTGAGCCGCTCATGGCGCTTCGGGCGCAGCGGCTCGCTCAGCGTGGCCGCCGACTACAGCCGATCCGCCACATCGGGAGGCTCCTACCAGCAGGTGCAGGAGTCGCTGACGACGCGAATGCAGGCGGAATCTCGCGGCACGAACTACAACCTGCAACTCGTGGCCAACAAGGCCGTGCCCATGGGCGGCGGCACCGGGCAGCAGTACTACGGCGGAGTGCAGAAGCTGCCCGAGATGGCCCTCACGAGCTACCGCTTCACCGAGGGCTGGGCCGCGCGCCTGCCTGCCACGTTCAACCTGACGGCCGGGCGCTACACCGAGTCGGGCACCCTCGGCCGCACGGCGATCACCACGGAGCGCGTGGTGGGGGGCTTCGACCTGACCGGCGCACGCTGGTCGCTCGCCAGAGGCACAGGTCTCGACCTGAGCGGCGGCTTCCAGCAGTACGCCTACAGCGACGGCTCCGCGCAGTACCTGGTGCGCTCCAGCGTCGGCCTGCAGCAGCAGCTCGGCGGCCGCTCGCGCTTCTCGCTCAGCCATACCTACAGCCGGCCCGAGGGCGGGACGCCGCTGCGGTTCGATCAGCAGGGGCAGTACCACTCGGTCAACGCCGACCTGCGCCTCGTGGGCGGCGGGAAGCTCGAGTTCGGCGTCCGGAGCGGCTACGACTTCACTCGGGGCTCCTACGCGGGCATCCAGCAGCCGTGGCAGACCCTTTCGGCCAACGCGCTCTACAAGCCGGCGCAGGGGAGCCGGGTGCGGGCGATGATGACCTATGATCCCAACCAGGGCGAGTGGATCTCCAGCACGGCGGACCTGCGCCTCGCCGGATCGGGCGACTCGTCCTTCAGCCTGCTCGCACGGTACGATCCGCGCCGCCACCGAATGGCCAACGCGAACTCGCACATCGTCATGCCCCTGGGCCGCGTCTGGCGCATCACGGCGCTTGCCCAGTACAACGGCTACCTGAGCCGCTTCGAGAGCAAGGCGCTGCAGGTCACGCGGGACCTCCACTGCATGGAGGTCGTCTTCACCTACATGGAGAACCCCTTCGGCTACCGCGCCCAGCGGCAGATCACCTTCCAGTTGCGAATCAAGGCGCTGCCCATCCTGAACCAGTTCGGCTCCGGGGCGTTCGGGCAGTCCCTCGACACCAGCACGGGGGAGATCTACTGATGGGCAGGCTCTGGGCCGCCTTTGCCCGGCTTGCCGCCCTGGCCGTGCTTGCGGCAGGGCAAGTCGCGAACGCTGCTGAGCCGACCGTCGGCGCCCTGCCGAACGGCCTCCGCTACTGCCTTGTATCGCGGCCCGGCTCCGCGCTGACGGCGATCGACATCTGGGTGCGTGCCGGGTCTGCCTACGAAGGCCCCGATGAGGCCGGCGCGGCGCACCTTCTGGAGCATATGATCTTCAAGGGGACCCCGTCACGCGGCCCCGGCATGGTCGACCTTGCCCTGGAGAACATGGGCGGCGTCCTGTCGGCGGGCACGCTGCGCGGCTTCGCCCACTTCCACACCGTGGTCGAGGGCAGGTCCGTGCGGGAAGCGGTGGCGGTGATGGCCGATGCCCTGCAGCATCCCACGCTCGACCCGCGCGAGATGGAGCGCGAGCGCCGCGTGGTGCTGGCCGAGCTGGCCCGGCGCGCCGGCGACGGCGGGGTCGCCGCCTCGGACGCGGTCTGGGCCGGGCTCTTCGCGGGGTCGCCGCCGGCATCGCCGCCCTCGGGCGCCGTGGCGGGCATTCGCTCCCTGACGCCGGAGGCCCTGCGCCGCTTCCACACCCGCCTCTACCGGCCCGACGCCGTCTGCGTCGCCCTGGTGGGCGGCACGACGCCTCCTGAGGCCACGGCCGCGCTGGAGGCCGCGCTGGGCGACTGGGCCAGGCCGTCCGAACCCGCCCCGGCGGCTCCGAGCCTGCCGCGCCGCGATGGGTTGCTGCCCGAAGCGCCCACGGCTCCGGCAGTCGTGACCGTGCCGAGCGGTCCCGAGGGCCGCGTCTGGTTCGCCGCGGGCTTCGCAGCGGGCGACGGGGCCTCCGACCTCTGCGACCGGATGCTCGGCTTGCTGGTGGCTGATCCCGCCGTGGGCCGCATGGCGCAGGCCGCCGGCGGCGTCGTGGCATACGGCGTCTCGGTGGAGACGACCGCGCTGCAGGGCCTCTCCGTGACGCTCATCTCCGGAGCCGACGACGGTCCCATGGCCGCATCACCGCTGGTCGCGCTTCGTGCGGCGCTCCAGGGCATTGTCGGCCGCCCGCCGGACGCAGCCGAGGTGGCCGCCGTCCGGGCACGCCTCCTGGGCCTGCGGCTCTTCGAGATGGAGACCTGCGCCGGCGCCGCACGGGCCGCGGGGCAGGAGATGGCGCTGGGCCGCCCGGTGACCGACCTGAGCCTGCGCCACGCTTCCGGCGAGGTGACCGGCGCCCAGATCGCCGCCCGAGCCGCCGAGTGGCTCGGCAAGGCCGCCCACGCCGAGGCCCTGGCCCATGCCGAGGCGGCGCCATGATCGCGTGCGTCTGGCCCCTGATAGCCCTGGCCGTCCTGCTGCAGGCCCCCACGGCTCCCGGGCCCGCCGTCACCGAGTTCACGCTGCCGGCCGGCGTCCGCGCGGCCTTGCGGCACGAGCCCGGCACCGGCGCCGCCGCCATCTGCGTGACGGTCGCGGCGGGGGCCGAGGCCGATCCGGAAGGATCGCGGGTGGCGGACCTGACCACGCGCTGCCTCTTCGGCGACAACCTGAACCTCTCCAAGACCGCCGTCTGGCGCGCCGTCTACTCAACCGGCGGCGACCTGTCGTGCGTCTGGAGCGAGGAGGGAGTGGTCATCAGCTGCGTCACCATACCGGAGCGGTTCGAGGACGCGCTCTACATCATCGCGCAGGCGCTGAAGAACGCCGAGATGGATGCCGAGAGCGTCGCGGCCGCCAAGCGCGCGATCGGCGCCTCACTGCGGGCCGATGCGGCCAATCCGGACGCGGTGGCCACGGCGGCGGCTCGGGAGGCGCTCTTCCCCGGTTCGCCCTACGGCAAGCAGCGCCTGCAATCCGATGCCGCGCTCCGGAGGCTCACCCGAGCCGACGTGGTCCGGTGCTACCAGGCCTGGTTCCGGCCGGAGCGGTGCACAGTCTCCGTGGTCGGCGACGTAACGACGGCGCGGGCCCGGCGGGCGCTGGAGAACTACTTCGTCGACTTCGAGCGCCGGCCCGTGCAGCGGCTACCGGTGGCCGAGGCGAATGCCACGGCCGATCCCGCACGCCAGGCGCCGGCCCTGCGGTCGGGCACCAGCCTCGTGCTGACGCTGCTTGCCGCGCCGCCGCCGGCCTCGGAGGATTTCCCCGCCGCGTTGACGCTCACGGCCCTGCTGGGCGGCGGCAAGGGGAGCCGGATGTTCCGCGAACTGCGCGAGGCGGAGGGTATCGGCTACGCGCTGGGAGCCGAGTGCCGCCGGCTGCCTGCGGGCAACCAGATCGTCGCAAGCGTGGAGACGCCGCCGTCCGAGGCGGCGCGGGCGGAGGAGATCCTCGACGGCGTGGTGGCGGGCCTCGTGACCCGGCCGCCCGGCGAAGCCGAACTGGAGCGGGCGAGGCGCTTCGCCTCCGGGGCCTATCGCCTCGCACACGAGCGGGCGCGGGACCGGGCCTACTACCTGGCGTTCTGGGCCGGCACCACGCTGGGAGCGTCCGCCGACGAGGCGCTGGCGGCGCGGATCAGCAAGGTGACCGCCGAGGATATCGTGCGCGTGGCCCGAGCCGCCGTGGGCCACCGCGCCAGGGTGGTGGTCGGCCCGCCGCAGCCGTAGGGGCGCACGGCGGGCCGACGCGGCCTACTTGGTGACGACTTCCAGCGGGACGAGGAACTCACCGCTCTTGGCCACCTTGCCGGAGAGCATTCCCACGGCCATGCGCACGCCGTAACGGCCCATGAGGTCGGGATGCTGCTCGATGGTCGCCTTCAGGTCGCCGGCCATCAGAGCGGCCTTCACGTCGGGGATGTTGTCGTACCCGATGACGGCGATCTTGCCCTGCTTGCCCGCCTCCTGGATCGCCTTCATGGCGCCGATGGCCATCTTGTCGTTGGCGCAGAAGACGCCCGCGAGGTTCGGCTTGGCCGCCAGCATCGACTGGAACTTGGCGTAAGCCTTCTGGGTGTCCCACTCGGCCGACTCGCGAGACGCCACCGTCAGCTTATCCTTGACGCCGGCCTCGAACCCGCGCTTGCGGGCCTCGGCGTTGTCGGCCCCTCGGATGCCCTCGAGGACGGCCACGTCACCCTTGCCGCCGAGCAGGCTCGCCATCTTCTCGCCCGCCAGCCGCCCGCCCGCCTCGTTGTCGGCCCCAACATAGCCGCCGGAGGTGAGGCCGGCCGCCGTGGCCGAGGCCGCGTCGATGCGATTGTCGATGTTGATGACCAGCACGCCCTTGTCGGCCGCCTGCTTCAGCGCGGGCACGATGCCCTTGGAGTCCGCCGGGGCGATCAGGATGGCGTCGACGCCCTTGGCCACGACGTTCTGAACCATGGAGAACTGGATCTCCTTGTCGCCCTCCTGCGGCGGCGCCTGGACCTCGAGCTCGACGCCCAGCTCCTTGGCGGCCTGCTCGGCGGCCTTGATCATCGGATCGAAGAAGGGGTTGTTGCGCGTCTTGACGATCAGCGCCAGCTTGAAGGGCTTGTCGGCCTTGGCCACGGCGTCCAGGTCGGCGCCCGTCACGGCGGCGGCGACGGGAGCCGCGGGCTTCGCGGGCTCAGCGGACTTCTTCTCCTCGGTCGGCGCACAGCCGGTGGACGCCAGCAGCGCCAACGCGGCCAATCCGGATAGAACGTAACGGTAGGTCATGCTAATCCCCTTTCCGGCGAATGCGGTCCAGTAGGACCGCCACAACGATCACCGCGCCGATGGCGACGCCCTGCATCGTATCGGGCACACCGATGAGCACCAGCCCCGCGTTGAGCACCGCAATGGTCAGCGCGCCTACGAGGCTGCCCAGAACGCTCCCCTGTCCTCCGCTGAGCGACGTGCCGCCGATGACGACGGCCGCGATGGCGTTCAGCTCCGCGCCGGAGGCCGCGCCCGTGTCGGCCAGGCCGAACTTGGCGGTCAGTACGATAGCCGCCACCGCGGCGGCCAGTCCCGAGGCAAGGTAGGCGAACAGCGTGACGCGGCGCACGTCGATGCCCGCCAGCCGAGCCGACTCGCGATTGCCTCCGACGGCCAGGAACGAGCGCCCCAGCGCCGTGAGCGATAGCGCGACCACACCCGTGACCACCACCGCAGCGGCCACCAGCACCAGCGGCGCGCCTCCTCCCACGGCGCCCAGCGCCCTGGGCAGGCCGGAGACGCTGTTGCCGTCGGTTGCGAAGACCGTTAGGCCGCGTGCGGCCGTCAGCATTCCCAGCGTGGCCACGAAGGGCGGGATGCCGCCGTAGGCCGTCACCGCGCCGTTGATGAGCCCGCAACCCAGCCCCACCAGCAAGCCGAAGGCCAGCGCGACGCCCAATCCGGCGCCGGGACGCACCAAGGCCGCGACGGAGGGCGTAAACAGGATCAGGGCAGCCACAAAGGCCAGGGCCGTGGTCCACGCCGGTCCACCGCGCCTGCGGAGCGCCAGAGGGGCGAGGGCGGCCAGCGGCGCCGCGGCAAGGGCGGCCATGAAGAGCGGCGGCCGATCCGTCGCAGCCATCCCCAGCGCCACGCCGGAGAGGGCCAGCACGGAGCCGACGGACAGGTCGATGCCGCCCGTAACGATCACGAAGGTCATCCCCACCGCCAGGATGACGTTGGTGGCCGCCTGCTGCAGGATGTTCGGCAGGTACTCGCGCGTCCAGAAGGCTGACACAAATGCCGGATGCAACGAGAAGCCGCCACAGACCACGCCGAGGATCAGCCACGGCCGGATGCCGCGGCCCAGCCGAGCCAATATGCCGGCCACAGGCCGCTGAGGGTTTGCCGCTTGTTCACTCATCTCAACCCGCAGTATAGCCAAGCGGGCGCGCAACGGGCAAGGACCAGGGGCGGCTCGCAGGGAACATGGGCGCGCCCTGCGGTGTCCATTACGCGGAACTTGTGCCGCGAGCGCGAATCCAGAGGCGGTTCCGTCGTTGACTCGCCTATGGGCACGGGCTATAATGTCTCGTTCGCCTCGGGAGTATCAGTAACCGCGCCCACGGCTATCCACGCGCCCCCTTGAGCACGGGTTCGCCGAGACGCAACCGGCCATGAGCTGCAAGACGAGGATCGCGACACCCGCAATGAACCTGCGCCAGATCGACATCAACGAGCGCCTCACATTGCGCGTACCTGCGGAGACGCTGGATGTTCTGTAAATGGTGCGGCCTGGAGAGCGAAACCGACGACGTCTGCAGCTGGTGCCGGAAGCCCTTTGGGGCGACGCGCGCAGCTTCGGCCGGCGGCTCTGACACGTCCGGCGCGAGTTCGGGCGCCTCTGCCTACTCGTCAGCCGGCCCGCAGAGCGCATCCGGTTCCGTGCCCGATATGTTCGACGACGACCTGAACCCGGTTCCGTTCGTCGCCCAGACCATATCACAACCGCGTCCACAACCGCGTCCCGCACCGGCTCCGGCGCCCGCGCCGCGTCCCCTTCGGCCGAGCCCGGCTCCAACGCCCGCGCCGCAGCCTCCGCCGCAGCCTGAGCCGCCCATCGTGCGCCAGGCGCCGCAGCCGGTAGCTCCCGCGCCCGTGCAGCCCGCCGAAGTGCGCCCGCAGCCGCTGGACGCCCGGCCCGCCGCGCCGCAGC
>CAISJD010000175.1 GCA_903885605.1 uncultured Chthonomonas sp.
GAGGCGCGCGTCCTGCCCCGCCGGCCGACCTGACGGTGACGGCCGGCAAGTGCATCGACCTGCAGGACAACAAGGCGCGCCTCTGGAACGAGCCGGAGGGCGCCGAGACGCGCGGAGACGCAGCCGCATCGGACAAGCTGGCCGCATGGATGCCCGGGACGCACCACGAGTGGGCCTTCCAGATGCTCCTCAACCGGCTACCGGCCTCGGCGCTGGCCACCAAATGGAATGTCTACGCCGTGGTGCGGGTGGAGCCGCGCGAGGGCGGCCCGGCGGCCACGGAGGCCTTTGCCGCGGGCGTCTACGACACGGCCACAGCCGCCGCGCCGGCGCAGATCAGCGTGCCGCTGTCGGCCTGCGGACCGGGGTACAAGTCGCACTTAGTTGGGACCATCACACCCGCGCAGAGCATGTACGTCTGGGTTGCGCCCAGCGACCGCGGCGCAGTGTCGTCCGTCTGGGTCGACCGCATCTACCTGACCCCGGCCGAGTAGGGACAGGCTGACGGGCCACGTCAACGCCGCCGGCGACGGCATCGGCGGCGTTGACGCGGCTGTCGGCGGTCGGGGCGTCCCCTACCCCTTCGGCCCCACGAGCAGAACGGTCTGGCGCGGCGCGAGGGTGAGGGCGATCGAGTTGCCCGTCACCGCGGCGGCGCCGGTCTGGCCGGTGGCCGGGTCCATCTGCGTCCACTGGCCCTGGCGGGCGACCTCCAGCGCGCCGGAGTAGGCCGAGCGGCTCACGTTGACCGCCAGCAGCACCTGCCGACCGTTGCGGACGAAGCGCCCAAGCACCACCTGCGACGACGCCTCGGCCAGCCGGACCTCGGGCTTCAGGGCGCTCCGTAGCCGATCGCCCGCCAGGCGCTGGGCCGCCGTATCGCGCAGTACGAGGCCGCCCTTGGCCTCGAACCGCGCCACGACCCGGGCCGCGGCCGGCGGCAGCACAACGCCCTCGGGCAGGGCAATCGCCCGGAACGCCCGCCCCTTGAGCATCAGCCGCCCGTCCGAGCGGACCGAAGCCCCGGCCAGGAAGTCATGGTCGACGAGGCAGAAGGGCGCCTGGTTCCGCGTGAGCGCCCCGCCCAGTGAGCTGAACGAGCCGACGATGCGCCGGGCGCGCTCGGTCTGGTGGCCCATGTCCAGCGGCTCGGCCATGGGGCGGTACTCGGCCCACAGGTCGTGTATGGGGTAGTAGAGCAGCACGTCCGGGTCGGGCCTGGCGTCCTTGAGGATGGCGTTGAGCCGGCCCACGTGGTCGCAGTAAGCGCGGTACTGCTCGACGGTGCGGCCCTGGATGCCGTAGTAGAGCGTAAAGTCGGTCACGCCGAAGGCGGCCTGCCAGGAGGCGGCGCACTGCATCTCGGGCACGCCCACGTTGCCCGCGCCGGACATCTGCTCGGAGAAGTCGCTCACCTCGGTGAAGACGCGGCGGCCGCCGTTGAGCAGCGCGGCGGAGGCGGGCAGCGCGGCCGTCATCCAGTGGCCGTTGATCACCACGTCGGGGTTGGAGGAGAGCTCGTCCAGCCCGGGGATGTCCATGCGGCTCAGGGCCTTCAGCCCGTTGCCGTAGAGCGTGGGATGGTGCATGATCGCCTCTTCCCACAGGTTGTGGCCCGAGGAGGCGACGCCGGCGGCGCGGCACCAGGTTCGGATCTGGCCGTAGAAGCGGTCGGCCACGAGGTCGGCGATGAGCGACCAGACGCGCGTCCGCACCGCGCTGTCGGCCTCGGTGTCTCCGACGAAGAGGCTGCGGCGCTCGGCCATGATGTCGCGGTGGTAGCGACGGCGGTACTGCTCGGGCAGGTCATAGACCCAGGGCACCGAGGGCAGGGGCTTCACGGTGGGGTCGAGGGGATCCTGGATGGGCACGTTCTTGCGAGCAGACTCGGGGATCTGCCCGAGGTTCACCGTGATAAGCGAGGGCTCGTCGGTGAAGAAGGCATGGACCGTGGAGCCGATCTCGGCGCCCAACCGCTTGCGGTAGGCCTGATGCGTCACCTCGATGAAGCGGCGCACGGCCCGGTCGTCGATGAGGTTTATGTAGCGCCGGGCGGCGGCGTAGTTGTTGCTGGCGTGGGTGAACTCGTAGGCCGGGCGCACGACGAAGGGGTCGGCCTTGGCGGCATCGTAGGCCAGGGCCTGGGCCTCGTACTCCGGGCGGCCCTCAAGGGTCAGGCCGCCTGCCGAGCCCGAGGGGTAGCCCGACTCGTCGTAGATCCACGCCACCAGGCCCAGCTTGCGGCAAGCGCCGATGCCCGCAACCAGCGCCGTCCAGGCGGGCTCCGAGCGCAGGTAGTCCTGGAACATGACGTTGCAGACCACGCCGCCAAGGCCGCGCTCGGCGTAGGCGCGCATGCCGGCCTCGGCCAGTTCGTCGGGCGAGGCGGACTTCACCATCTGGGCCATGCCGGCGGCGCCCCTGCCCGATGGGTCGATGCCGTGGATGATCTGCAGTGGGCGGTCCGTTGCGGCGGGCTTGCGCCAGCGCGCCAGCCAGGCGGCGGGCAGGTCGGGGTGCGGTGCGGCGTGTGCGGCCAGGGCTGCGGTCATGGCGATGCTCCAGGCGATGGCGGTGGTCAGGCGGGTCCTCACGGTGGCGGCCTCCAGGCGGCCCGGGGCCGCAGATGCCGTGAGGTTACCTTACAGCCGCCGCGCCCGCTACCGCCTTGCGCCTGCCCGCGGGAGTTCGGAGGAGCCCGTGAGGAAGGGGTCGATGCCCCGCGCTGCCTCCGCGCCCGAGTCGAACTGAGTTCGGTTACCCTTGACAAACGCTGCACGGTGTCCTACAATGTTGGTGCGGCTTGCGTTGCTTCGGTGCAACAGGGCTACATCGGTGTCTCTCGCTGTTGCAGTTTGTAAACGCTGCTATGCATCTGTTCGGTCGGTCGCTCTGGGCCCGACCACCCTGAAGGAGGGAGCGCCGTCCCGCACGTACATGATCCAGTCGACACGACCGTGCCGAGTGGTGGGGCGTCGGCATCGCGAGCCCAGGGCGGCCATGCCCTGAAGGAGTACGCCGGTGTTGAACCGGCTACCACTTTTGGTAAGAAGGGATGCATATATAGAATAACAGGGCACAGGCAGCAGATAGTCGTCGCCTAGCCTGACTGGGTTGGGCGCCCAGCCACGGCCCGGTCGCCGACGCAGAAGAGCCGGCCGAGCGGCACTCCAGATGAGAGGAGCTACCATGCGAACCGTTACCGCCGCGCTTGTGTGGGCCATAGTCGGCCTTGGCGCTGGTCGATCGACGCTTGCCGACGCGATCCTCCACACTGCGCCTGTCGTCACTTCGCCAAGTGACAACTCACAGTTCAATGGCATGCCGAATGTTCCAGTTAGCGTGTCCATTGGTTCGTATCATGGACTGTGGATTTCCAATGCTACACCGAACAGTACTTACAATATTGACTGGTCCGCGCGGCTGTCTGATGATCCAGGGAACAACACGCGCGGCTACACCAGTTCGCGCAGCTTCGCGGTCGCTAACTCGATGGGCATGGCGTTCATACCAGCAGCATCGTTCAGCCAGCTCCAGTCGTACGTCCATGGCGACGGTGCCTACCAGCACTCTGTCACGGCCACAACGTCCGTATCTGCAGCAACGCCCGACATTGCCCCCAATCCGGGCGCGACGGCAACGGACACGAACTCCTTCCTGATCTACATCGAGGGCTAGCCCCGAGCTCTCTCATTGTGGCCTTGGGCCTGGCGCGCCGTGGCCTTGCTGTGGCCACGGCGTGCTCTCCCGGAGGAACGCTCCATGCGCAGAGCCTTGGGGCTGACTGCCCTGTTGCTGCTGGCCGCTTCCGGCAGCGCACATTGCCAGGAACCATCCATACGTCCCGAGTGGGTTGCCGATGACGAACGGCTCCGGGTCGAGGTCTCGGTTCGCGAGGCGCGGATCACGCTTGGTGAACTGCTGGTGCAGCTGTCACGGCAGGCGGACGTCGTGCTTGAGCCTGGCTCGCTCGACGGCTCGGAGGACGTCGCCGTCTGCGTGGCCTGCAACAGGACCCCGCTACACAACCTGCTCAACGCTGTGTGGGCGGCGGTGAGCTACAGGTCTGCCAGATGGGAGTGGCGGGCCACAGGCCGAGCGGCCCGCGCCCGGTACCAGTTGGTGCAGCCCAAGGAGGCACGAGACCTCCGCTACGCTCTTCGGCGGTGGGTGTATGAGCGGCGTCTCGCCGACGCGACGCGTCTGATCGAGGCGCTTGACGGAACGCCCCAGCAGCGCTCGCAGGCGCTGATCGATTTGTACGGTGAGCCGACGGCCCGCGACTCGGGGGCGCTAACGCCCGCGCAGTTCTGGGCGGGTATCGCGTCATTCCGAGACGCGCTCACACCGCAACAGCGCCACGATGCCCTCACGTGCGACCGGGCGGTAGCGGCACCTTTGGAGCGCATCGGCGGCGACACGCGTGAGTACCTCATCACTGAATGGCGTCGCCTTACGGCCGGCAGCACCTACCAGGAGAACGGTATCGCCAAACAGGTGCCGGAACCTGCGATTGTGACGTTTGTGCCGGCTCCCCATCCGTCCACGCGGGCGCTCGCCCTCGGCGTGCCCGGCTTGCCGGGACTCTATCTTTTCGGCGGCGTGCCGCTCGAGCTCGCTTTCAGACGCTATCTGGATGATCGCTGGACACTGGATGGCGACAGCCGAACGAGCCCGCTTGGCGCACGGGTTGTCGGACCGTTCGATCTACAGGATGCACCTCCCCCGCCAGGCGCCACGGCCCGTCAGCGCACGCCCGAGGCCGAACGACGATCTCGTCTCCAGGCGACTGACCGGCGACTGCTCCAGACTGCCGTCGGCTCTGGCGTCGCCATCGTTGCCCGGCTACCCGAAGTGGAGGCAGCACCGCCCGATGATCCAACCGGCCGCACGCTCAGCGAGTTCATCGATTCGTTCTGGAACAAGCCCTGGATGGCGAAGTGGCGTGACGGAGTCCTCGTCCTGAGCGATAGAGCGTGGTACCTGGAGGACCCCCCGGTGCCGCAGTGGCTTGTTCGTCGCATTCGCCGCGAGTCGCGCCCCGGGCGCTTTCTGCCGTTGGAGACGATCTGCCTCACCGCTCGCACGATCACTGCAGCCCAGATCACAGCGCTCACTGTCGAGTTCCCCGAACTGGCCGCAGTCGCTGCCGGGCGTGAGGTCCTGGTCTTCTTCAGCAGCGGAGCCGATCTGGCCGGGGCCGCGCAGCGACCGGGCGGCGTGCGCTTCACGCCGGAGGCAGGCGTCGGCGTGAGGGATCTCGTGCCGGGCGCTCTCCGCCGGTATCTCGACTCCGGGGAGGCGCAGCAGATGGAACTCGTCGTGGAGCGCCATGGTCCCGACATCGTGGCGGTCAGCCTGAGACTCCGCAATGGTAATGGCAGGCTCCTGGGCGGCGCCGGCTTCTACAACGAGAAGCACCCGGAGCAACCTGTGGCGCGGCCATCGAGATGATCGACCACCCCTGGCGGAGGGAGTTCATGAGCCGTTCCGTTCGCAGGCTTCGCCGCTTCGCACGCTGGTTGGCCGGGCCGCTCTCGCTCAGCCTGCTGCTCGGCTGCGTGCCGAGGGAGGGCGCCCTGTGAGCCCGCCGACCGCCAACGGCGAGCAGACCGGCCGCACAGGGACCGGCATGGGACTGATGGGGACGAATGGGACCTATGAAGACGGCGGCGGGCCGGCGATGTCAGGTCATTCGTCCCATCGGTCCCATTGGTCCCATTTTGGTGCCGCCGCGACCTGCGCACTCGCCCCGGCGCAGACTGCCACACCGGTCAGTACCAGGCTGGCAAACGCAGCGATGACGAAGGGCCTTTCCGCACGCGGGGTGCAGGTGAGCATTGACGCCCTGCGCAGGCTGGACAAGCGGGCCGTCGCGCGGGCGGACGGCAACCACCTCGTGGCCCTACTGCGGGTCGACGGCGGCACGGCGACCATCCGTAGCCCTAACAGGGGCCGCGACGAGGCGGTCCCAAGCGACGCACTGCATCGGCGTGCCGACGGCACCATGCTGCTGGTGGAGCCAAGACGCATCGGTCATGGGCGCTCACGCGGATCCCGCAGCATGTCGCGGGACTGGGAGGAGCCCTATGGCAATCACATTGGACGGGGGGATGGCTCAGGTGTTTGGAATGCAATGGATCAAGTGCACTGCAGTGGCATTCCTGGTCGGCGCGGGCGCTCATTGCGGAGCCACTGCGGGCCAGCGGGCGATGTCGATATCAACCGGCCAAGCGTCCTATTCGGGCGGCAGTGCGTCGCCAGTGGGTACCGGCAATCTGACCGGAAAGCCAGGCGACACCTACCTCGGGAGCTCGCTCGCGCTCAAGTGGGATGGGGCCATTCTGACGATGCAGGCCTCAAGCCTAAGCGACGCGGACCCTGAGGTGCCAAGTTGGCACTGGAGTGCTGCCGCGTCGGCCTTCGCGACCGGCACAGGCAGCCACAAGCTTGGGGCGAGAGCTGTCGTGACCGACAACGCTCAGGTGCAGCACGTGGTTGAGGTTCCTGCATCGGGTGAGATCTCGCTCACCTGCCAGTAAGCAGACGCCAATACGGGGGGACCGGCACGGACCCGGTAGACAGTCCGGACCACTGACGCTGCCCTGCAGGTGTCAGGGCACCCACAGGGAGAGATCGGATGAGACGAGGACTTACAGTAGCCAGCATCGCTGCAGCCACAGTGGCCCTGCTAATGCCGGCGCGCACTTCGGCAACACTCCCTACGCGCGCCATGACGGTCACCGTTGGGACGTCGAACTACTCCAGTGGGCATGCCCAACCGGACGGGCGGGGACAGGTCACGGCTCGGGCAGGTGACAGCCTCTCCGTAAGCTCGATCCACCTAAAGTGGGACGGTGCATCGTTGGACATGTCCGCCCAAGGCGCGACCGTGCCTGATCCCGAGCTGGCCCTATTCAACTGGACCGGCCAGTCCGTCCAGTTCAACACCGGTACCGGCAACCACTCGCTGGGTGCACGCTGTGTGCTCACAGACACGGGTTCGGTACAGCACGTGGTCGAGGTGCCTTCAACCGGTGAGTTGCTGGTTAACTGCAGCTAGGATAGAGATCGCAGCCGGCGGATGGTGCCGGCTGCGATGCATCAAGGAGCGCACCATGAGCCGCCATGCAATCGCCTGCTGCCTGTTGCTGCACACGACTGCTGCGTCAGTGACCTCTTCTGCACAGGCGGCCGCCCAGGTTCGGGCGTCCGACCCGGTCATATCGCTGCGTTCCGTCGGTGAGCCGGCCAGCCGGGTTGTCGCCGCCGTGGCGAAGTCGTCGGGCCGCGATCTGGCCGTGTCGAAGGAACTTGCCGGACAGAAGCTGGTAGTGATCGTGAAACAGATGCCGACGGACGGAGTCCTCGCAGCCGTCGCCGAGCTCCTCGGCGCTCGCTGGGTTGCAGCAGGCAAGGGCGCTCAACGCCTGGAGCGGCTGCCCGCCGTCCGCGCCTGGTGCAGCCGACGCGCCCTGGCGCGCGCCGACGCGGAGAAGCGCGCAAAGGAGGTGGGCCGCCGGTTCATACGAAGCAACATGGACGAGGCGCTGAGCCATGTGGACGACCCAGACTGGGACGCAGGCGGATCGTTCGACCGCGGGCTGACCAGCTTCCTCAAGACCGTTCCCCCTGCGGCTCTGGACCGGCTGTCACAATCGATGATGGATATGACGCCCGTCCGGCCCGGCGGCGCCCGAGCCACCGATCAGCCGCCCGCGCTCGTCATCCCAGCGGAAGACCTCACCCAAGGGCAGCGCGACATACTCGGAGCATGGCTCACGGGCCGCAGCCGCGAGGCGACGGACTTCAACAGCCGCCTTGCCGCCGACCTGCCGCGCTGCTCCGTTGCCTTAACTTCGACCGACGGTGTCGGCGTGGATGTTCAGATCTCCCGGCCCGGAGACGCAGGACGCACGGCCACCTTCGCCGCGTTCGGCTCCGCCTACTCGCCCGCAAAGCTCGACGAGCTGGCATCTGCGGATACCGCAGACTGGGCTCGGGCCAATCCGCCGCCCAACCAGGCAGCGCTGGGCAGCGTGCCCGATGACATCGGCCGGCCGGACAGGGCCGTCACCATCGACAGCGAGGAAGTGGCCGACAGGCAGGTCAAGATGCCGACCCGGAGGCTTCTGCGCACGGAGTTCCTGTGCCGGCTGGCGGACAGCGCTGACCTGGCTATCATTGCTGACCACTACACACTGGCAGACCGAGTTGATGCCCGGGACACGCCGCTGCGGCAGCTTCTCCAGAGCGTCGTGGGGCCATACGCCACGGCCTTCCGAGTTCGGGACGGGGTGCTGCTTGCCCGCAGGCTGCTCTGGCCCGAGGACGATCCGCGAGAAGCCCCGTGGCCCTTTCCCGATCCATGGTTGACCGCCAAGCGCGAGGGGCGGCCCCTTGCGCTGGTCGACATTGCCCGGATGGCGTCACTCTCCGACCAGCAACTCGACGCCCTGAGCTGTTACCGCGATGGGCCGGCGACGTTGGAGCGGGAGACCGTGACGTGTCGCGTGTCCCAACGACAGAGGCGTGCTCTGGCCTGGTATGCCGATGCAACGGAAGCGGAACGCCGCGGCATGAACGGTCCCGGCGGAACCCCCGTGAGCCGGCTGAGTGCCACACAGGTGCGCGAACTGGTCTCGATCACTGACCCCCGTGCGGCAGCCCCTGACGTTCGGATTGCAGTGGTCGTGGCGCAGGGCGCCATGACCGACACGGCGAGTCTGGTCCTGCTGCTGCCCGACGGGAGGCGCGAACCCATAGCATCTGTTGGAGGAGTGACAACACCGTAGGCTGGTCTGCATGGCCTGGGGGCGAAGACCCGGAGCCCGACGCAGCATTGACACCAAGGGCCACCCGGCTCGTCTCCCGTGGAAGCGCGATGAGCCGGGTGGCCATACCGTGAAGGGGTACGCCGGTGTTGAACCGGCTACGCAATAAGGCCGACCAACCTGAAGGAGGGAGTTCTATGAGCCGTTCCGTTCGCAGGCTTCGCCGCTTCGCACGCCGGCTGGCCGGGCCGCTGTCGATCAGCCTGCATTGCGGGCCGAGGGACGGCGCCCGGTGAGCCCGCCGACCGCCAACGCCAACGGCGAGCAGACCGGCCGCGCTGGGACCCGCATGGGACCAATGGGGATGGATGGGACCTATGCAGACGGCGCCGGGCTGGCGCTGTCGGGTCATTCGTCCGATCAGGCCGATCGGTCCCATCGGTCGAGCCTTGGTGCTGCCGCGCCCAGCACGGTTGCCCCAGCCCCACCGTCCGGCGCGGGCGGCATGGCGCTGGAGAAGCAGTGCGGCAGCTTCACCCAGGCCTACAGCGTGGGTAACGGCCTGCTCCGTCGCGGCTCGGAGTACCCGCTGTTCGACGGGCACGGCTCGGAGCGGACGGTTACGAACAGCAGCCAGACCGTCACCGGCTCCGTTAACTTCGAGGCATTCGGGCAGGTTGCCGGGTCCAGCGGCAGCAGCACGAGCCCCTACATGTACGCGGGCGATTGGGGCTACCGCAACGACGGCGACGCAGGCCTCATGCACGTGGGCGCCCGATACTACGACGCGCAGGTGGGGCGGTTCATCACGAGGGATACGGTGCTCAGCGAGCACCCGTATCTGTACTGCGAGCATGAGCCCGCCAACTTCGCCGATGACGACGGGTTCTCCAAGAAGAAGGTTCCGCCGCGACGCGGCGGAAAAGGCGGTAGTGGGGATCCGAAAGTACACAATATCAAGTACCCGAGCAAGGGCCGGGCAGAGCAGGGCGCACGCGACCGCGGGTATGGCAAGCCGATCCATCATCCACCGGCTGACGGGGCGCCCGGGCACTTCCACCCAACTGATCCGTTCGGTGAAAAGATAGACGACGGAACGCACCACATTTACCCGCGAATCGGAATGCCATCAATAGACTGGCCTACAGTCGGCATCATTGTGGGCGGTGCGGTCTTGGTCGGCGGCTTCATAGTCGTTACGGGCGGAGCTGGAGCCCCAGCTCTGGCGCTGATACTGTAGCCCGGCACGCCCTACCAGCTACTCGCTCTTGGTGCAGCGGCTAGCCAGTGCCAGGCTAGCCGCTGCCCTCTCGCAGGAGATTCTACATGCGCAGGAAACATACCTTGTGGGTCGGCATGCTGGAGGTGCTCGCCACGGAGCCGTGCATGGAACAGGGCATCGCCGGCGGCTTCCTGTGGGCGGCCACCATGGCTCGCGATCGCCCGCAGGCCACTCAGTTAGTGGCTGACGCAATCGCCCGCCGCGGTTTGGTCGCGCGCAACCCCGCCGCGATGGCCGCGCCCCGGAGCTACAAGGGATGTGGGAGGCCCCACGTCACGCTTGCGGTTCTTTGCAGGAAGGCGCGGCTGTATAGACGACCCGTGCTGGGGGTGCTGCATTCGTGGTAGATGCCAGTGATGACTAACCGACAGGCTCCCCGAGGGCCGCGCTATGAGCCCGTGCCGGTGCGCTGCATCGACGCGCCGGCCGATGCAGTCCAACCTCTGCTAAGGGAGTTCATCCGCCGGTACATTTCGGCGGCGCGACGCGGACGCTGGGTCCATTGCCTTCTCGACGAACCTGTCAAGGCGGCAAGCTGGCTTCGCCACTTCGCGGCAGACCGCGCGGAAGGTTGGATTGAGGCCATGCCGTCCCGCGAGTCATTCCCGAAGCGTCTGTTGGCGCGCCTGGGTGACATCCGCGGCGTGTACTTTGAGGGGCCTGCGCTTGCGGTCTGGGCCAGCCCTGGCGAAGCCGCAACGCTTGCGACTGAGAACGGTGCAGATGCGATCTGGTGCGCGGATTCGGGTGGCCTTGCCCTCGTTTTCTCCCACGACGACGGGCCGACTTGGCTGTGCAGAGCAGGCGGCGCAGCGTGTGCCCACGAATGACGGTCGCCGCCACCGGCAGCAGCACGAGCCCGTACATGTACGCGGGCGACTGGGGTTACCGCAACGACGGCGACGCAGGCCTCATGCACGTGGGCGCAAGGTACTACGACGCGCAGGTGGGCCGGTTCATCACGCGGGACACGGTGCTGAGCGAGCACCCCTACCTGTACTGCGAGCATGATGCGGCCAATGCGCTGGATCCGAGCGGGCATTTCTCAGTGCTGGTCGGCTGGGTTCACTGCTGGATCCGGTACCCAGGCGGCTCGATCGGCTTCTACCCCAGAACCGACCATATCTTCTGGACCCCGGGTCTGTTCAAGAGCCCGGACGAGCACGACAAAAAGCCGGGCGTCCCTATCTTCACGTACCGGTCCCTGGCCGCCGACACGGCGCTTGCCGCCTTACGACCGCCCGGCGGCGAACAGGAAGGCGGCATCTACTCATTCCCCTTGGTTACCTGCTTCAACGGCGCCGCTGCGCTCGCGATGTATGCCATCGCTGCCGACTTTGAGCATCTTTTTAGCGGCGGAGGCGGGTGGGAACCAGAATGGAACTTCCCGTTGGGACCGTGATGCGCTCAGCACGACAGCCGACCGGGCGGTATCGTTTCACGTCAAGGACCTTCATGGTCATCGTCGTAACGGTGGGGATAGCCACAACTGTCGCGGTAGCCGGATCACTGGCCGCTGCTGAGCTCCTGTGTGGGCCCATCCGAAGGGGTGACGAGGTCGCTCTCCGGTACTGGCTCGAGCGTGGTGTCCCGGTCAACTGGAGCGGCGTCGATGGTACACCCATCCTGTGGGCCGTGATGAAGCGCCAGCCTCGTATGGTGGCGATGCTACTCGACTTCGGCGCTGACCCTGACGAGGCGGTGAGCGTAGCCGTCACCGGTGGGCATCTCGATATCCTACGGATGCTTGATGCCCGTGGCATCGACCTGACCGCCCGCTGCGGCGCATACAGGCAGCCCCCTATTGACGTGGCGCGCGGTTACGGCCACCACGAGGTCGTGGCCTTCCTTGAGGATGTGGCACGGAGGCGCAACAGAAACGGCGTGAGCCCTCCGCGACACCCGGCGCCATGACGTGCCGAGCGCTGGAGAAGCAGGGCGGCAGCTGTACGCAGTCCCGGCGGCTGAGCTTGTCGAAGCCACAGGCCAACGGCTTGCTCCGGAGGAGTTCCGAGTACCCGCTGTTCGACGGGCACGGCTTGGAGCGAACCGTCACCAACTCCAGCCAGACCGTCACCGGCTCGGTGAACTACGAGGCGTTCGGGCAGGTGGCGGGCTCCAGCGGCAGCAGCACGAGCCCCTACATGTACGCGGGCGATTGGGGCTACCGCAACGACGGCGACGCAGGCCTCATGCACGTGGGCGCCCGATACTACGACGCGCAGGTGGGGCGGTTCATCACGAGGGATACGGTGCTGAGCGAGCACCCGTACCTCTACTGCGAGCATGAGCCCGTCGGGTTCGTGGACCCGAGCGGGCATTTCGACATCCGGGAGGTCGTGCATCAGGGCTGGGACTACTTCTGGGGAGGCATCGGTGGCGGCGTCGGCGCCCTTGTAGGCGCAGGCGGCGCCGGTACGGCAGCAACTCCGGCCGTGGCGGTAGTCTGCGGCGCCTTGGGAGCGGCGATTGGCGGTATGGCAGGCGAGGCGACGTGGCAATGCATCGTGGCTCCGCCGCCGGTACCCATACCGCTTGGAGGCTCAGGGGTCGCCCCCGGTGCGTTGACCTGAGCGGAGTCGGGGCCACGAGGCCGGGTTCGGCATCGTGGCCCCTGCGCGAAGGCTGCCACCCATGCGTTGCGCGGCTGCCTGCTCTCGAGTAGCCCCACGGAAGGACCAGTGAAATGAGATCGTACACTGCAACAGCGGCACACATAGCGCGCGCGGCCTGTGCAGGCGCCCTCTGGTGGGTGGCCCTGCTGGTTGGCGCAGGCATGGGTCACGCTCTGTTCGCAGCCAACCAAGGCAAGCCGGTCGAAGAAGCGCTCGACTTCATGTTAGTGCGCAGGTGGTACATCGTAGCGCTCGGCGTTCCATGGTGGATATGCGCTAGCGCTGTGATCTTCCACTTGCAGTCGAGGAAGCCGGACGCCGCGAACGACTAGCAGGGCCGCTCCGTGAACTTCGAGGCGTTCGGGCAGGTCGCCGGGTCAAGCGGCAGCAGCGCAAGCCCCTACATGTACGCGGGCGACTGGGGCTACCGCAACGACGGCGACGCCGGCCTCATGCACGTGGGCGCCCGCTACTACGACGCGCAGGTGGGCCGGTTCATCACGCGGGACACGGTGCTGAGCGAGCACCCGTACCTCTACTGCGAGCATGAACCGGTGGGGGCGGTGGACGCAGCCGGCGCCGGACCGAAGCCGGTTGATGGTCTGGGCCAGGTCGTCACGGTCGCGGCCTCCAGGCGGCTGCGGGCCGTGAGGTTACCTCACCGTAGTCTGGGAAGCTACCGCCGCGCACCTGCCAGTGGGAGTTCGGTGGCTCCGTGCAGGAATAGGTCCATGCCCCGGGCGGCTTCGCGCCCCTCGGTGATGGCCCAGACGATGAGCGACTGCCCGCGCCGCATGTCGCCCGCAGCGAAGACGCCGCGCACGTTGGTCATGTAGCCTGTGTCGGCCTTCACGCTGCCGTTCGGGGCATACTCGACGCCCAGGTCGTCCAGCAGTCCGCCGTGGGGCGGCCCCACGAAGCCCATGGCCAGCAGCACCAGGTCCGCGTCGATACTGAACTCGGAGCCGGGAACCTCGCTCATGGGCCGCCTGCCGTCGGGGCCCGGCTCACCGAACTCCACGCGAACGCACCGCAGACGCTCCACCCGGCCGTCGCTCCCCTCAAAGCGCTTGGTACTGACGCTCCACTCACGAATGCCGCCCTCTTCGTGCGCCGAGGAGGTTCGGAGGATCATGGGATAGGTCGGCCAGGGCATCGACGGCGTGCGCCCCTCGGGCGGCTTCGGCAGCAGTTCGATCTGGGTGACGCGGGCGGCGCCCTGACGGAGGGCGGTGCCGAGGCAGTCGGCGCCCGTATCGCCGCCGCCGATGACGACGACGCTCTTACCCTCGGCGCTGATGATGCCCTCGGCGGACGGGTCGTCGCCGGCGTTCCGGCGGTTCTGGCGACCCAGATACTCCATGGCGAAGTGGACGCCGCGAAGCTCACGGCCCGGCACAGGCAGGTCGCGCGGGACGGTCGAGCCGCCCGCCAGGCAGACGGCGTCGTAGCCCGCCAGCAGTTCGGCGGCGGTCAGGTCGACGCCCACGTTGACGCTCGTGCGGAAGGCGATGCCCTCCTCGCGCATGAGGTCGATGCGGCGGTCGAGCACACCCTTCTCGAGCTTGAAGTCGGGGATGCCGTAGCGGAGCAGCCCGCCGATGCGGTCGGCGCGCTCCAGCACCGTCACGGTATGGCCGGCGCGGTTGAGCTGCTGGGCGCAGGCGAGGCCGGCGGGACCGGAGCCTACCACGGCGGCGGTCTTGCCCGTGCGGCGGCCGGGCGGCTCGGGAACGACCCAGCCGTTGGCGAAGCCCGTGTCGATGATGGTCTGCTCGATCTGCTTGATCGTCACGGCCGGCCGGTTGATCCCCAGCACGCAGGCAGTCTCGCAGGGCGCCGGGCAGAGGCGGCCCGTGAACTCCGGGAAGTTGTTGGTGGCGTGGAGCCGCCGCAGGGCATCTTCCCATCGGCCCCGGTAGATGAGGTCGTTGAAGTCCGGGATGATGTTGCCCAGCGGGCAGCCGTTGTGGCAGAACGGGATGCCGCAGTCCATGCAGCGCGAGCCCTGCTCCTGCAGCTCCTGACGGCTCAGTGGCAGGTAGACCTCGCGCCAGTCCTGCACGCGCTCATCGACCGGCCTGCGCGGCGCGGTCTTGCGCTCATGCTTCATGAAGCCCTGTGGGTCGCCCATTCTTCTGTCCCTCGCTCGCCTGCGCCCTACGCCGCGCTATCGCCCGACTGGGCGGCTTCCTGCGCCAACTGCTCCAACATAGCCCGGTACTCGCGGGGCCAGACCTTACGGAAGCGCCCCAGCTCCTCGGTCCAGCCCTGCAGGATCGCCTGCGCCCGCTCGCTGCCGGTGCGGGAGTAGTGGTCCTCCACCAGCCGGTGCAGCATGGCGCGGTCGTCCGCCTCCTCGACGGCCTCCACCAGGATGGAGCCATGGCCCATGTTCAGCTGGTGCCTCAGGTCGTCGGCCGGGTCCCAGACATAGGCGATGCCGCCGCTCATGCCCGCGGCGAAGTTGCGCCCAACCTTGCCGAGCACGACCACCACGCCGCCGGTCATGTACTCGCAGCCGTGGTCGCCCACGCCCTCCACCACGGCGATAGCGCCGCTGTTGCGGACGGCGAAGCGCTCTCCCACCACGCCCCGCAGGAAGGCCTTGCCCCGCGTGGCGCCGTAGAGCAGCGTGTTGCCGGCGATGATGTTATCTTCGGCGGCGTAGGTGCAGTCCAAGGGCGGGTAGGCCACGATGCAGCCGCCGGAGAGGCCCTTGCCCAGGTAGTCGTTGGCGTCGCCCTCCAGCGTGAGGGTGATGCCCGGTGCGAGGAAAGCGCCGAACGACTGCCCGGCGGAGCCCTCGAAGTGGATGCGGATGGTCTCGTCCGGCAGGCCGGCCTCGCCGTGGCGCTTGGCCACTTCGCCGCTGAGCATGGTGCCCACGGTCCGGTTGCAGTTGCGGATGGGACCGCTGATCTCCACGGCGGCGCCGCTATCAAGCGCCTCGCGGCAGGTCTCGATCAGGTGGTAGTCGATGGCCTCGTCGAGGCCGTGATCCTGGGCCTGCACGCAGCGCGGCGCGAAACTCGCGGGCACGTCCGGCTGCTCCAGGAGCATGCCGACGTCGACGCCGGAAGCCTTCCAGTGATCAACGGCGGCGGCCCTCTCCAGCAGGTCCACGCGGCCCACCATGTCGTCGAACTTGCGGAAGCCCAGCTGCGCCATATAGCGCCGGACCTCCTCGGCCACGAAGAGGAAGAAGCGGACCACGTACTCCGGCGTGCCGGCGAAACGCGCCCGCAGCTCCGGATCCTGCGTGGCGATGCCCGCCGGGCAGGTGTTCAGGTGGCAGACGCGCATCATGATGCAACCCAGGGTCACCAGCGGCGCGGTGGAGAAGCCGAACTCCTCGGCGCCGAGCAGGGCGGCGATGGTGACGTCGCGGCCGGTCTTGAGCTGGCCGTCGGTCTGGATGCGGACGCGGCCGCGCAGGTCGTTCTTCAGCAGCACCTGCTGCGTCTCGGCGAGGCCGAGCTCCCAGGGGATGCCGGCGTGCTTGATGCTGGAGAGGGGCGAAGCGCCGGTGCCGCCGTCGTAGCCGCTGATGAGGATGTGGTCGGCATGCGCCTTGGCGACGCCGGCCGCCACAGTGCCGACGCCCACCTCGGAGACGAGCTTGACCGAGATGCGCGCGCCGGGGTTCACGTTCTTCAGGTCGAAGATGAGCTGCGCCAGGTCCTCGATGGAGTAGATATCGTGGTGCGGCGGCGGCGAGATGAGCGTGACGCCCGGCGTAGTGTGCCGGACCTTGGCGATGTACTTGTCCACCTTGCGGCCGGGTAGCTCGCCGCCCTCGCCGGGCTTGGCGCCCTGGGCCATCTTGATCTGCAGTTCGTCGGCGTTGACGAGGTAGTGGGCGGTCACGCCGAAGCGGCCCGAGGCCACCTGCTTGATGGCGCTGCGACGGCTGTCGCCGTTGGGTTCGCGCTCGTAGCGGACCGGATCCTCGCCGCCCTCGCCGGTGTTACTCTTGCCGCCGAGGCGGTTCATGGCGATAGCCAGCGTCTCGTGGGCCTCGCGGCTGATGGAGCCCAGCGACATGGCCCCGGTGACGAAGCGCCGGGCGATCTCGGCGGCTGACTCAACCTCCTCAAGCGGAACGGGGTCGCCCTGCTTGATGCGGAAGAGGCCGCGCAGCGTGGCGAGCTCCTCGCTCTGGCGGTTGACCACGGCGCTGAACCTCTGGAACGTGGCGAAGTCGCCGTCGCGGACGGCCTGCTGCAGCAGGGCCACCGTGTCGGGGTTCACCTGGTGGAACTCGCCGCCGCGGCGCCACTTGTAGTGGCCGCCCGGGTCCAGGTCGAGGTTCTCGGCCACGTGCGCCGACGGGTAGGCGAACCGGTGCCGGGCGAGCACCTCCTCGGCCAGCGTGTGGAGCTGCACTCCGCCGATGCGCGACGGGGTGTGCGTGAAGTAGCGGTCGATCACGTCCGGATGGAGCCCGACGGCCTCGAAGATCTGTGCGCCGCGGTAGGACTGCAGCGTGGAGATGCCCATCTTGGCCATGGTCTTCAGCAGGCCCTTGTTCACGGCCTTCATGGTGTTGGCCTGCGCCTGCTCGTAGCTCAGCGACTCGGGCAGGTACTCGCCGTTGCGGGCCATGTCGGCCAGCGTCTCGAAGGCCAGGTAGGGGTTCACGGCGCTGGCGCCGTAGCCGATGAGCAGGGCGAAGTGGTGCACCTCGCGGGGCTCGCCGCTCTCCACGATCAGCGCCACGTTGGTGCGGCTCCCCTCGCGGATCAGGTGGTGGTGCACCGCCGAGACGGCCAGGAGCGCTGGGATCGGCGCATTCTCGCGATCGACGCCGCGGTCGGAGAGGATGATGACGCTGACGCCGTGCTCCAGCGCCTGGCTGGCCGCGCGGCAGAGGCGGTTGAGGGCCGTCTCCATGCCCGCGGCTCCGGCGGTCGGATCGAAGAGCATGGGCAGCGTGCGGGTGAGGAAGCCGCCGGTCTGCAGGTTGCGAATCTTCTCCACTTCGGCGTTGGTGATGATGGCCGACTCGAGCCGCACCTCGCGGCAGTGGTTCGGCGTCTCATCCAACAGGCTTGAGCTGGGCCCGATGTAGTGGATCAGGGACATGACCAACTCCTCCCGGATCGGATCGATGGGAGGGTTGGTGACCTGCGCGAAGAGCTGCTTAAAGTAGCTGTAGAGGAGCTGCGGACGGCTGGAGAGCACCGCTAGCGGCGCATCGTTGCCCATGGAGCCCAGCGGCTGCTCGCCGCTGACGGCCATGGGCGCGATGAGGATCTTCAGGTCCTCCAGCGTGTAGCCGAAGGCCTGCTGGCGGTCGAGGATCGTGTCATGGTCCGGCATATGGACGTAGGGCGGGTCCGGCAGGTCGCGCAGGTCGATCTTGTTCTCGGAGAGCCACTGGCCGTAGGGCTTGCGGTGGACGATCTTGTGCTTGATCTCGTCGTCGGCGATGATCCGGCCCTCTTCGGTATCGATCATGAAGATGCGGCCGGGCTGCAGGCGCCACTTCTCGCGGATGTTCTCCGCCGGGATGTCCAGCACGCCGGTCTCGGAGGCCATGACGACGAGGTCGTCCTTGGTGACGAGGTAGCGGGCGGGGCGCAGGCCGTTGCGGTCCAGGATCGCGCCGATGCGGACGCCGTCGGAGAAGGCGATGGCAGCCGGGCCGTCCCAGGGCTCCATCATGCAGGCGTGGTACTCATAGAACGCGCGGCGGGCCGGGTCCATGCGCTCGTTGCTGCCCCAGGCCTCGGGGACGAGCATCATCAGGGCGTGGGCCAGGTGGCGACCGCCCATGACGAGGAGCTCCAGCGCGTTGTCCAGCGTGGCCGAGTCGCTGCCGGTCTCGGTGACCAGCGGGATCAGCTTCTGCACCTCGTCACCGAAGAGGGGTGAGCGGAGGCGGGCCTGCCGGGCGCGCATCCAGTTGCGGTTTCCGCGGAGGGTGTTGATCTCGCCGTTGTGCGCCACCATCCGGTAGGGGTGGGCCAGCGGCCAGGTGGGGAAGGTGTTCGTGCTGAAGCGCTGATGCACCAGGGCCAGCGCGGTGACCATCTCCGGGTCGGCCAGGTCCAGGTAGAAGCCACGCATCTGGCGGGCGAGCAGGAGCCCCTTGTAGACCACGGTGCGGGTGGAGAGGCTGCAGATGTAGAAGGAGCCGAAGTCGGGCAACTCCTTGCTCTCCAGCACCCGGAAGATGGTCTTGCGGATGATGTAGAGGCGGCGCTCGAAGGCGTCCTGGTCGGCCACGCCTGCGCCCATGCCCACGAAGAACTGGCGGATGACGGGCTTGGCTGCCCGGGCGTTCACGCCGATGCGCGAGTCATCCGTGGGGACGTCGCGCCAGCCCAGGAAGCGCTGCCCCTCCTCGGCGACGATGCCGCGGATGGCCGCCTCGCAGACGTCGCGCTGGCGGGCATCCTGCGGGAGGAAGACCATGCCCACGCCGTAGCGGCCCATCTCGGGCAGGGCGCCGTCCATGGCCTTCTGGAGCATGGCATGGGGCGTCTGGACCATGATGCCCGCGCCGTCGCCGGTCTCCGGATCACATCCGCAGGCTCCGCGGTGCTCGAGATTGATGAGGATCTCCAGCGCCTTATCGACAATATCGTGCGAGCGCTTGCCTTTGATGTTGACGACGAAGCCCACGCCGCAGCTGTCGTGCTCCTGCGCGGGGTCGTAGAGCCCCTGGGGCTCCGGAAGGCCATGGCGTGTCATAAGCGCTCTCTCGGGTTCTGATACAAGAACCGCCCGCAGGCCGCACCCCGACGCTGATCATGCCGCACAGGCACGATGCGTCAAGGAACTGCCTCGGGCGTCGTTGGAACCGGGCAAAGTGGAAGGTCAGGATACCCTATCGCGCAGGATCAGGGTCAAGTTGGGCCGGCTGCCTGCCTCACGGCGCCAGCTTGGCCGTGGCTGTAGAGCCGCAGTAGTCGCCCTCGCCCTTGAACTCCGCCTTGATAGTGTGCGTTCCGGTCATCCCGGCGGGCGCCGTCCAGTCAATGAAGGCCCAGCCGTCCTGGTTTATCTCGTTCTGCAATGTCATTTTCTGGCCGATGAACGTGCTATCGATATAGAAATCGATCCGCATTAGCCTCAGGCCAGTGTATTCCGGCAGGCGCCGCAGCAGTGCGGAGAAGGTCATCAGCACGCCGGGCCGCAGCTTCCGGTCGCCCGTCCAGAGGTAGGTCTCCACGAAGAGGCCCGGCGCCAACTTGGCCGTGGCCGACGACGCGAGGTGGAACGCGTCGCCCGCGAAGTCGGCACGGATGGTGTGGTTGCCCGTCATGTCCGCCGGCATGAACCAGCTCACCTTGGCCCAGCCGTCGGCGGCGGTGGGCGCGGAGCCCACGCCGGTGCCGTCGATGGAGATGGCGACGGTCGCCCCGGCCACCGGCGCGTAGTCGGGCAGGCGCCGGAGCAGGGCGATGATGTCCAGCATGCGGCCTGGGCGCACCGTCCGGTCGCCGGTCCAGAGGTAGGTGGGCGACACGGTGCGCGGCGTCAGGCCGGCCGTCGCCGAGGCCGCGGCATAGACGGCATCGCCCGGCGCATCGGCGCGAATCTGGTGCGTGCCGGTCATATCGGCCGGCACGGTCCAGCTGACTGCCGCCCAGCCCGAGGTGTCCGTTACGGCGTTGCCGATGGAGGCGCCGTCGACCTGGAAGCCCACTGCCATCCCCGCCAACGCGGCGTAGCCCGGCAGGGAGCGATAGAGCGCCTTCACTGTGGTTGTCTCGCCCAGGTACGGCGTGCGGTCACCGGTCCAGAGGTACGTCTTGGCCTTGGAAGCCGTGAGTACGGCAGTGGATGCGCCCGCCAGGTAGCCGCCATTTCCGGCCCACTGCGCCCGGATCGTTCGGGCGCCCGCGCCTCCGGCCGGTGGGATCGTGTAAAAGAGCTTGGCCTCGCCGCCGGTGGAGGTGGTGGCCGTCCCCACATCGGAGCCGCCGACCGCGAAGGCGAGTTGCCGGCCGCTGATCGGCACGTTGCCGGGGCTCTTGTAGAAGTAGGCTTTGAGGACCGTGCCCTCAAGGATCGCTCCGCTGCGGTCGGGCACATAGACCTTGGTGGCGGTGCTGAGGGCGCTCAAGAGGGACGTGGAGGTGGTGGCCAGATAGGCCGGTTCGCCGGCATAGGAGGCCGCGAGTGGCCGCGAGGCATCGCCCTCGGTGATGGTCCAGTCCAGGTAGGCCTGGCCGTCGGCGCCTGTAACGCCGGAGCCCAGCGACACGCCGCCCACGCTGAAGTCGACCGTTCGGCCCACGACCCACGCGTTGTCTGTGGTTCGCTTCAGCCAGGCCTTCAGTCGCACGGGATCGGTGATGAGGCCTGACCGATCGACGGTGTACAGCGACGCGGCAGCGGGGACCACCTTCAGCGTCGTTGAGGCCGAGGCCGGCCCAACGCCGGCGTCGCCGGCGAAGGAGGCCGTCAGCGGAACGTCTCCGCCGCCCACGGTATCGGGCACGAGGAACTCCAGCGAGGCCGCACCGGCCGCGTCGGTCGTGGCCGAGCCTACTGCCTGCCCTCCCAGCGCGAACTGCACGGACTTGCCCTCGGCAGGTCGGCCCGCGGCCAGCAGCGTCGCGCCGACGCGGGTCCGGAGCCCGGGAGTGCCGGAACCGGCCTCGGCTGTGATCTGGGCGGGTTCCTTGGCGGTGTACGTAATGCGGACCTTGTACTGGGCGCCCATGGGGATGCCGCCCGCCAGGAGCCCGATGCCGAACTCGTTCCTGCCGCTGTTGACCTTATCGGTGATGTCTACCGAGGCGGTTTTCACAGTCGTCGGGAAGGACGGGTCAACACAGGTCTTGTTGTTAACCCAGACCCAGGTCCCGTAGCAGACCGCCCACTCAATGTCTGCATGAACGCTGGTGAGAAGGTCGGGTAAGTCGAATTCGAAGTAGAACTCGTATGAATACGCATCGAAGCTGCCCGTATTCCGCCCCTCCGGGTAGCCGGAGACATACTGGCAACCATCGATGGGCGCGGGCCAGGTCGCCTGGGGAGCCACGATGAAGGGGTGCTGCCGGGTCAACGGCCCGGGCCACCAGTACGGCTCATCGAATGACACGCCCTGCACCCAGGCGCTCGTATCGCGCGCGCCTATCTCGCCGACGCCAGATCGAAACTCGAGAACGGTCTGAGCCGAGCCGGGGCGGGGCGCTAGCGCGGCAACGGCCGCCAGTAGCGCGAGCGCCGTCCGCAGTGAAGTTCGCATGGCGACCTCCCGGTGCGCGCTCGGCGGTGCGGCACAGACGTCGTCATCCGCCGACCATTACGCAGCCATGACCTGAGTTTACCAACAATCGCCACAGGCAAGGCAGTTCCCAGCAGGCATTTGCACAAGCTGCGCCCACGGCCCCTCGTGCGCTACTTCCTGATGAGCCAGATCTCCGTCAGGCGCGAAGCCTGGCGCCAGTTGACCCCGGGCTCGTCGACCTTGTCGAAGGTCACGGTGATGGAGCCGCCGGACGTGAGACCTCGAGGCACGGGAAACTCCTTGACGTCGCCCACCTTGCGGCCGTCCTGCGTCGGCTGCAGGCGCACGCCGTTCACGCGGAGGAGGCACTGGCCGCAGCCGGTGGTGCGGATCAGGTACTCGGCCTCGCGGTCCAGGGCCGGATAGACGAGTGCGGCGGGCCAGTCCTCCGAGCTGATCCACGACTGCCGCGACCGGGCCAGCGGGTTGTCACCGGTCCACCACATGAACGAGGCCACCATGGTGTTGTCGGCGTCCAGGATGGGCGTGGCCAGCCGCTCGTTCCGCACCTCGTGGGGAGAGCGGGCTACGTTGCCGATATCGTCGTAGAAGCTGCCGGGCCCCGGGCTGTCCCAGGCGGCCAGCTCGCGAAGCCGGGCGACGCGGGCGGATTCCGCCGGCAGGGCGGTCGCCTTCGCCATCTCATCTTCGAGCCACCACCGGTTGTTCAGCGGGTAGTAGAGGAAGTCGAGCACAGCGCCGCGCTCAGAGCCGCTGGCCTGGTACTTCGCGACGCTGGTCTGGAGGCCCGCGGAGCGCCAGAGCGCCTCGCAGAGCGCCTCGACGGCCCCGCTCAGGTCGCGGCGCACCCGGTGCGTGTCGGCTCGGCGCAGGATCGCCAGCGCGGCGTCGGCGGCCCTCTGCGCGCCGGCCTCGGGGGCGGTGAGCAGAACCGCATCGGCCTCCTGCTCCAGGCCGCGCTCATAGATGAGGCGCTTGCGGGTGTAGAGGTCGTAGTTGGCACGCAGCCGGCAGAGCTGCCAGCGCCAGTTGGAGCGCAGGCGCGGCGCACGGCGGTCGAGCGCCGACCAGAGCGCGTGGTTGGCGTCGACGCCTCCGTTGTCGGCCAGCGAGCCCTCCCAGCTCCGCTCGAAGGCGGCGATGCCTGCGGCGGCCCCTTCGGCCACGTCGGGACCGAAGAAGAGGCGGGCGTAGTCGGTCAGGACGGCGTGGAGGCCGGCGTTCGGATCCCACGCCAGGGCGCTCCAGACGACCTTGTTGACGTCGTCGTGGCAGCCATCGGAGTAGCTGATGAAGCCGTCGGTGAAGGGCATCGTGTCGCGGATGACGCGGCTGAAGTAGAGCGGGCGCGGGTTGACGCCCTCGCGGCCCAGCGTGAACGCGAAGGCCGGGTCGAGCCACGGCACGGGGAACTGGCATCGGACCGTGTGGGTGATGTCCGGGTAGTCGCGGATCGGGCAGGCCTTCGGCAGCCGTGCGCGGATGTCGGCCAGAGGCGGGCTTCCCGGACCGGCGGCCACGCCTCCCAGCCAGGCCGGCCGCTCAGCCCTGATCCAGCGGTACATGGCCTCCTGCGCATCGGGTTCGAAGCCCTGCATGGAGACCCAGACGCGTCCCCGAGGGTGCTTCCGGGCCAGCAAGGCGGCCAGGTCGCGCATGTACGGGATGACCAGCTCCGGCGGGTTGCTGCCCGGGTCGCCGCCCGGCAGGAAGATGCCGGTGAGCTCGGGGCACGCGTCAAAGAAGCGCCCAAGCCGGTCCAGGGCTTCAGCCCGCTTGGCCGCGTCGGCCAGGTCGAAGTCTGCCGGCGTCCAGACCCAGTAGTCCTGCCCATACTTCGCGCAGATGCGGCTGATATCAACGTTCATCTTGTCGCGCGGGTAGGGGTTCACGGTGGGTCGGGCATCGTGGCCGGGGATGCCCTCCACGCTGTTGCAGCCGAAGAGCGCCAGTTCGCGGATGTACAGGTCGTATTGAGCTGGCGTCCAGGCGTCGTAGGAGTTGGCCGTGGCGCGGTAGCCCAGCTGGTGGCCGCGGATGGGGTAGGCCGGCGCGGTCGCCAGGTCCAGCGGAGCGGGCATCGTCGCGCGGCCGCGGCGCATCTCCAGGCTTCGCAGGAGCTTGCCCACGCCGAAGAGGGCGCCGCGCGGATCGGCGCCGCGGATCCAGAGCACCGGTCGCTCCGCATCGGTCAGGTCCGTGGCCAGGCCGTAGCCCTCGGCCGCGCCGATCAGCGCGCGAGCCGGGACGCGCCTGCCGCCGACCTCGGTCCCCTGCCCCGATGTCACCACGACGGCCCAGCCCTGTGCGGGCCAACGATCCGCCACGCGCCAGGCGCGCCCGGTCCGCTTGCCCACCTCCTCGGCGAGCACGGTGGCGGCGGTGCGCTCCAGCTCAGGCGCCGCCGGCCCGCGCGTCACGATCACGGCACGGCTCAGGTCCATGGAGGCTCCTCCGGTGGCGGCGCAGGGCGCAGCGGTAAGGGCGAGCAGGGCGGCCAACAGCATGGCCACCGCGAGGGTCTTGGGCACGCGGATCGTCGGCATCGGTGCGTCATCTCCTGTACGGTATCGCTGCTGGCTTGTACGTGTTCCTTACCTCACCCGCACCACGGCTTCTCGCGCTACCTCGAACGTCTTGCCTGCCAGCCGGATGTGCTTGTCGCCGAAGCCGTGGTAGATGCGAACGCGGCTGGACTGGGCTATGGGCTTGCCGTCGAGGCTGCGGGCCGTGAAGAGGGCCGGCTCGGGGTAGTCGATGCCGTTGTACCGCGTGGCGAGGAACGCAATGAACGTGGGGCTCTCCACCAGGAAGCCGTTGGCCGGCAGCTTGTGCGCGCCGATCGCGGCGGGGCGGTCGTAGGCGGCGGTGACGGTGATGTCGCCGTAGGCGGATCGCTGCAGGCGGCGGTCGGGCGTCAGGAAGCGATGGGTCGTCATGGGCGTCCTTGCGGCGGCCAGGTTGAGCGGGCTCAGGACCTCCCAGGCGTTCTTGATGACGCGGTCGGTGGCGCAAAGGCCTGCGCCCCAGCCGTCGTCTCCGCGCGCCCAGAGGCCGCCGGGCTGCATATCGACCGGCTCAAAGCGGACGCCCTGCGGGCCCACCACGAGGTCGCCCACGTGGCATCGGCCGCCCTCTTGCCGGACGCCGGCCAGGTCGAGGCGCTGGCCGTCCGCCAGGAGCCCCACGCGGATGGCCACGCGGCCGGACGTGCCCTGCGGCGCCTCCGGCGTGTAGGGGCCGTCGTCAACCACTCCGGGAGCCCACTGCGACGGATCCGGCGAGGCGCGATGGTCATCCTGGAACAGGATGCCCTCGGCGCGGGTCGCCAGCGGGCTGGTGAAGTGGACGAAGCTGACCGCCCCGGCGGGCGCCGGCCCTGTGACCCGCCAGCGGTAGGTGATGCGGAAGGAACGCCCTCCGGCTGGCTCGACGCGGGGCGCCAGCGGGGCCACGCGTGCACCTGCAGGCAGGGCGCCCTGCCAGTAGAGGTGCGGGCCGAAGCTGGGAAGCTGCATCTGCGCGAAGAGGACATGGTCGGTCATCTTCTTGTCGTCGCCCGGGCCGATGCGATTGCCCTGGTGCGTCTGGATGTGGACACAGTCGTGGTAGACCAGCGGGAAGAGGGGGATCACCTGCCCCGGCGCCGCATCGGTCTGCTGCCCGAAGAGCCCCTCCAGGTAGTCGGCGCAGGGCACGGCCCACTCGCGCCCCTCCTCGCTGCCGAAGAGGCCCATGTGCCGCTTGGCCAGCAGGCAGAGCTTGCTCTTCCACTCCAGGTCGTCCTGGCGGGTCATGGGGTGGGCGGGGTCTTCGCAGGTCACCAGCGGCCAGGCGAAGACGGTATCGATGAAGTAGCTGGTCGGGCCGAAGAGGCGGGCGATCTCGGGCAGGTTGGTCGCCTTGCGCTCCGCCAGTTCGACCTGCTTGATGGCGCAGACCTGCCACGCCTGGCCGCCCGCCCAGTTGCCGCCCATCCTCGCGACGCCCCCGGCATCCTTGTTCAGCCAGGATTGCCCGAAGGAGGCCGCGTCGGCATACATGTCCTGGTAGTTGTCATGCAAGCCCAAGAGGTATCCGCAGGCCTTGATGCGCCGGGCGGCGTCGGCCAGCGCCTCGTTCCCTCCGCACTCCGGCGCGGCGGGCAGCGGATCGGGATGGCGCACGTCGTAGCCGCCGTTGACCCAGCCCGCCAGCGTCACCGAGGCCCGGTCGACCTGCAGGTCCTTGCGCCAGTGCTCGGCGACGCGGGCGATCTCGTCGAACGTGTAGCTGAGGTAGGTGTGCTCCTTGCCGTCGGGGCTGAAGACCGACGAGCCCACCGTGCGGGAGAGGACAAAGGGTTTGAAGTTGGTGGCGCCGAGGATATTCTCCGTGCCCCGGAAGGCCTCCTGCTTCTCGGCCCAGGTGCGGAGCCACCCCTTGGCGCGGGCCCAGCCCCGGTAGGCGCGGGCGATCTCGACGTAGCCGCCACGGCCCAGGGGCTGCAGCTCGCACTCCCCTGCCGGGCCCGGAACCGCCAGCGAGAGGGTTCGGCATCGGGCGCCGGGGGCGCGGCGCTCGGACCAGGAGCCGCGCGACCCGAGCGTGGTGTCGACGTTGCGCCAGTTCACCAGCAGTGCGCAGCCGCGCTTCACCACGCCGGCCATGGCCATGGTGATGCCGTCGTAGGTGCGCCATGTGCGGGTGCTCGGCAGCTCGGTGGCGGGGTCCAGCTCGATGCCCAGGCGATCGGGCACGTAGAGGCGACCCGCGTCGGCCTCGGTCACGGCCAGGGCGTCGTCCAGCAGGCGTACCTCGGCCACGCGCCAGGCGCCGGTAGACCGGGAGCTGAAGCCGAGCGAGAGCGACTGCGGCCCGCCGGGCGCGGCCGCGCGGGGTCGGGCGGTGAGGGTGAGCGTGACGCCACAGGGCTCGCCGTCGACGGTGGGCTGCGTTGTCAGGGTCAGCGCCCCGGCCCGCCGCTCAGCCCCCTCAATGTGGTCGATGGGGCGGACGACGGTCCGCGTGCCGTCGGTCAGCGTCACCCGGCCGAAGCGATCAGCTCCCAGGTTGGAGGTCCATAGGGCGCCTCCGATGCGATCGTCGAGCTGCCATGCGCCGGTCCGGCGGTCGACATCGAAGCGCCACGCCGGAACCTGGAGGCTCAGCCGCCGTGCGGCGGGAATGCGGTTGGCCACGGCGGCGCGGCGGGCGGCGAGGGCGGCGGCGCTGAGAGGGTGTGGTCCCACATCGGCGCTCTCCGGCGCGTCGACGGCCACCTCCAGCCCGGCATCGGCGTAGGCGTCCAGCACGCGCTCGCCGGTGCCGCCCAGGTCGTAGAGGCCCACGTGGACCTGGTACGACTGGTCGGGCCGGTCGGCGGGCGCCCGCAACAGCACGGGACCGTCCACCACCTCGGCGCCGGGCCGCCAGAGCGATGTGGGCTCATCCAGCGGGTGGTCGCCATGCACGACCATCTTGGCGCAGAGGCGCTCGGCGCCCTCGATGTGCAGGAAGGCGTAGTAGTCGCGCAGGGCCGGGGCCGTACCCGCGTTGCGGTAGCGGAGCGTCACCGTGAAGGGCGCTCCGGGCCGCACGCGACGGGGGGTCACCTCCACGCCGACGAGCTCGGCATTGAAGGCGCCCTGCACGGACGACCGTGATGGTAACGCGGCGGAGAACAGGGCGCAGGCGACGGCTGCGGCGATGAGCATGGCGGGCCTCCTTGGTGCGAACGGCACGTTCAGTAGCTTGTTGGCCGCGAAGGGCGCTGGTTCCTTCCCGGTCAGGCGTCGGCGTCGCTCTGCAGGCCTCGGAGCAGGGCGACGGATGTGAGCGCCAGGACCGCCGAAAGGGCGAAGACCATGGCGTAGGGCGGCGCACCGGCCGCACGCGCGACCTCGACGAGCCGACCTGCGGTGAGGGGTCCCAACCCATTCGTCAGCCCCGCCAACGAGTAGTAGACGGCGATATAGCCGGTCTTGTGGGCGGGCGGGATCCCCTTGACGAAGAGGTAGCGCTCCGAGCCGATGTACCAGCCGATCTGCGCCGCGCCCATCCAGAGCATGACGAGGAGCGCGGCCCAGCCCTGGGTCACCAGTCCGGGCAGGGCCATGGCCGCGGGAGCCAGGGCCGCCAGGGCCAGCCCGGTGGTGAGTACCGGCTTGCTGCCGCGGCGGTCGGCATGGCGGCCCCAGATGCCCGCCGCGGCCAGGCCTCCCACGGAGACGGCGGCATCGAGCCAGACCACCACGCCGGGCGCCAGGCCCACGCTCTCCTTCAGGTAGAGCGGCACGAATGCGCCCAGGGAAATCGCCAGGTTGGCCAGGCCGACGCCCGAGATGTAGCGGACGAAGTTGGCATCGCGGATGGCCAGGAGCATCTCGCCGCGCGCACTGTGCCCCTCGGGCCCGCGCCGGACCGGGCCGCCGCCCTTCAGCGGCAGGAGCGAAACCACCGAGACCGCCCCGAGGAGCACGCCTACGCCGATGACGAGCAGGTAACGCCCGGTGTCCGGATGGCCGCGCAGGGCCCAACCCGCCATCACGGTCGCGACGATGCCCGATGCCGTGATCATCGCGTACGCCAGGGCGTTGAACTTGCCGCGGATGGCGTTCGGCACCAGCTCCTGGAAGAGGGCGTAGGCGCCCACCTCGCCGACGGCCCGGCAGACGGAGAAGACCACGATGGCTCCCGCCACCCAGAGCAGGCCGACGCCGGCGCCCCATCGGGCGGAGACCCACGGCAGGAGGAGGACGAGGGCCATGGCCGCCTTGCGCACCGTGAAGAAGCCGATGTAGGCGCGGCGGAAGCCCACCCGCGCCACGAAGCCCGCAGCGACCAGCGAGAGCAGGCCCGCGAAGGGTATGAAGCCGAGAAGAAGGCCGATGCGCCCCTTGTCGAGGCCCAGGTGATCGAGGAAGAGGACGAAGGTCGAGCCGAAGACCGTGAGGCGGCAGAAGACGCTGTTGGTGAGCGTGGCGGCCAGCAGCCACAACACGTTGTTGCGTTGCCGGGCGCTCAGCCCCCAGGCGCGGATGCCGTCGAAAGGCCTCAGCGGAATAGGCATCAGGTGGGGTGGGTGCGGCAGGCAATGCGATGGGCCATGGCGGGCGCTCCTGTGTGAAGGCCCTCTAGTGTAGCCGTTACGAAGCCACCCAGCGTGTATCATGTATCGGCGCAGGCTGGCCGCCTTCCCCGGTGAAGGGGCCAATCCCAGTCTCGCGCGAGCAACCTGGAGCCCGGCGCATGCCCACGATCCGCTATACGTATACGTCCCGAGCCTCGCTGGAGGATGTGCTGGACATCCATTTCGGCACGTCCAACGTGACCGAGATGGCTCCGTCCTACCTCGGGGTCCGCTGCAACAGCGACGAGGCGGTTCTCGAGGGCGTGCTGGTGAACTACCGCTTCCGGCTGGGCATTCTCCCGTTCAAGTGCACCATCCGCTTCGTCGGCGTAGACCCCGACTACGGCTACACCGCCATCATGTACCGGGGGCCGCTCAAGCGCTACGAGCAGCACGTGGGCATCACGCTGAGCAAGACCGGCGGCGTCACGGTCTACCATCGGATCATCTACTCATTCAAGCCGGGGCTGCGCGGGTGGTTCCTCAAGGCGGTGCTGCGGCGAGGGTTGGTGCGTACCATCCTCCGCGCCTCCTGCAGCCGCATGGAGCGCATCCTGGCCAGGGCGGCCGTAGCGAAGGAGAAGCCATGAAGGGTCTGCGCATGCTGGGCGGCGGCCGCGTGGCCGTCGAGACGTTCCCCGATCCCGAGCCGGCCCAGGGCGGCGCCCTGGTGCGCATCCAGGCGTCGGGCCTCTGCGGCAGCGAACTGCACGGCTACCGCGCAGACCACGCCCAGTCGGCTAACGCGGGCCACGAGGCCATGGGAGTGGTGGTAGAGACGCGCGGAACGGCCCACCTGAAGGTAGGCGACCGCGTAGGCCTCCACGCCGTGTGGGGATGCGGCAAGTGCGACTGGTGCGCCCAGGGCCGGTACACCTGGTGCCAGTCGAAGCTGGGGCCGAGCCCCTTCCACGCCGAATACGTAGCTGCGCCCGAGCATGTGCTGCTTCCGCTGGCGGATGACATCTCGGACCCCGTCGGCGTGCTCCTCTCCGGCGACGGGCTCGGCGTTCCGTGGCACGCGCAGACGCGGCTGAAGACCGCGCCGGGCGACCTCGTCGTGATCGTGGGGTGCGGCCCCATCGGCCTGGGCAACACGCTCGTGCAGGCCGATGCCGGCGCCGAGGTGATCGCCGTTGAGCTGACAGACTACCGGCTCGGCCTCGCCCGACAGATGGGCGCCGCCCACACCGTGAACCCGGATCAGGAGGACGCCGTCGAGGCGGTGGCGCGCATCGCCGCCGGCCGGCAGGTGCGCGCCTGCATCGAGGCCGTCGGCAAGCCCGAGACGCTGCGCCTCTGCCTGAAGCTGGTGGGCCTCGGCGGCACGGTGATGGCAGTGGGCGAGCAGCCCGCCACGCCGGTGGACATCAGCGAGGAGCTGATCCGCCGCGACATCACGCTCATGGGCAGCTGGTTCTTCCACTTCCGCGAGTTCGCCGACATGGCCGCCGCCTACCGTGCGGGACTGGCGGTGGACCGGCTCGTGACGCACACCTTCGCCCTGGACGATGGCGACAGGGCCTTCGCTGAGTTCGCCGCGGGCCGCACGGGCAAGGCCATGCTGACGCCGTAGGGCAAGGCCCACGGAGTTTCGGGCGAGTTCGTGTCGGTCCGTGTCAGTCGGTGGGGAGGACGCCCATGACCACCAGCCTCGGCCTGCTGTTGCTTGCCCTGGCCTGCCTGGCGCCGATCAGCGCCGCCGCAGGGCCGCGCCGCGGCGACATGGCCGCCCGCGACGCCTGGATGCGCGAGCGTCTCCAAGGCGAGGCGCTCCCCTTCTCCTTCGCGCTCGGCGGCGCGCGGTTCGTCGATCTGGCCCCGGCGTGGCGCCTGACCCGGAAGCGTGAGCGCCTCGACGGCGGCCGCACGCGTCAGACGCGGACATGGACAGACGACCGAACGGGCCTGGAGGTCCGGTGCGTGGCGGTCGCGTACAACGACTTCCCTACCGTCGAATGGACCGTGACCGTGCGGAACGGCGGCGCGTCCGACTCGCCCATGATCGATGGCCTGCAGGCGCTGGACGACCATCTCTGCCCTCCCCCGGGCGCTGAAGTCACCCTCCACCGGTTCGTGGGCAGCCCGTGCCGGGAGAACGACTACCAGCCCCTGGAGGAGCCGCTGGCGCCGGGGTCCGAGAGGCGGGTCACCGCGGCGGGTGGCCGCCCCACGAGCAGCGACCTCTGCTACTTCGCCCTGGACTGGCGCACGGGCGGGGCCATCCTCGCGCTTGGCTGGCCCGGCCAGTGGGCCGCCACGATGGCGCGTGAGGCGGACGGCCGCATCCGCCTGGTGGCCGGGCAAGAGAAGACCCACCTCGTCCTGCACCCCGGCGAGCAGATCCGGACTCCGCTGGCGGTCCTTCAGTTCCGGCAGGGCGGCGACTGGGTCGACGGCCAAAACACCTGGCGCCGGTGGATGACCACGCACAACCTGCCCCGTCCCGGCGGCAAGCCCGTGCCCACGCACTACGGCGGCTGCTTCGGCAATCCCCTTCCCCGCGCCGAGGAGGAGATCAGGCAGATCGACGCCTACCTGACCGACGGCGTGACCCCCGACTACTGGTTCATCGACGCGGGCTGGTACCCCTGCAGCGGCGCGTGGCCCAACGTCGGCACGTGGGAGCCCGACCCCGAGCGCTTCCCCAGGGGCCTGCGCGAGGTGGCCGACCACCTCCACGCCAAGGGGATCAAGTTCATCGTCTGGTTCGAGCCGGAGCGCGTGGCCGCGGGCACGTGGCTCGCCGAGAACCGACCGCAGTGGGTGCTGGGGGGCAAGGCGGGCGGCCTTACGAACATGGGTGACCCCGAAGCCCGGGCGTGGATCATCGAACGGGTCGACAAGCTCCTGCGCGAGGGCGGCATCGACGTCTACCGAGGCGATTACAACGTCGACCCGCTCCCCTACTGGCAGTCTGCCGACGCGCCCGACCGCGTGGGCTGGACCGAGAACGCCTACGTCACCGGCTTCCTGGCCTTCTGGGATGAGCTTCTGCGCCGCCACCCGGACCTGTACATCGACACCTGCGCCAGCGGAGGCCGCCGCAACGACCTGGAGACGTTGCGCCGATCGGTGCCGCTCCTCCGCAGCGACTGGGCCGTGCTGGCCTTCAACGAGGCCGGGGCCATCGGCCAGCAGGCGCAGACCTACGGCATCTCCTTCTGGATCCCCTACCACGGCACCGGGGCGCCCAGCGGCGACCCGTACGTTATGCGGAGCTCCTACTGCCCCGCCTTCCGGCTGGGCTGGGACGCAGCCAATGCACAGCGCGACCCGGCGCTGCTGCGCAAGACCGTCGCCGAGTGCCGCGCCATCGCACCGACGATGCTGGCCGATTACTACCCGCTGACCCCCTACAGCCTCCTGCGGACCGACTGGATGGCGTGGCAGTACCACGACCCGAAGAGCGGCGAAGGGACGGTGCAGGCCTTCCGGCGACCCGAGTGCGGCACAGACACGCTCACCGTTCGGCTACGCGGGCTGAAGCCGGGCGCCACCTACCTGGTCGAGGACCTGGACGGCGCGCCCGAGCGGCGCCTCACCGGCAAGGCCCTGATGCAGGACGGGCTCACTCTCCGCGTGGAGCGTGCGCCCGGATCAGCCGTGCTTCGTTACCGCCCTAAGCAGGAACCGCGGCCCGCGCGGCGAAACTGATGGGCAACCCACCGCCTGAGGAGAACCTATGCGACGCCTGATGCTCGCCGGCCTGCTGGCC
>CAISJD010000176.1 GCA_903885605.1 uncultured Chthonomonas sp.
CGCCACGCCGCGGGCGGCCGTCATCATGGCCAGTGTGGCGACGAAGGGTTGCATGCGGAAGCGGCTGATCAGGATGCCGTTGATGGAACCCGCCAGCAACCCGCAGGCCGTCACGGCAGCGATGGCCTCGGGAGCGCCCCAGCCGTAGCCTATCGTGAGTAGCGCGAAGAGCGTGGCTGAGACGCCGAGGACCGAGCTCACGGAGAGGTCGATGCCGCCAGTCAGCACCACGAGCGTCATGCCGGTCGCCAGAAGGCCGTATTCGCAGTACTCGAACAGGATGTCGACCTGGGTCCGGACGGAGAGGAAGATCGGCAAGCCCGTGCCGTGGACCCTCGGCGTGAAGAAGCAGCCCAGGATGAACACGACGATGAACGCCGCCACTCCGCGGTAGGCGTCGAGGGCTGTCACCGCCCTTGTCCAGCGTGATCCTGCGGACTGAGCGTCAGTCATCGGCCAGCAGTACCTCGGTGTCGGTCAGCGCGTACCCGAATTGCTCGGCCACTTCGGGGAAGCAGACCTTTCCGAGCGCGATGTTGAGCCCGTTGCGCAGGGCCGTGTTGCCCCGCATGGCGCCTCGCCAGCCCTTGTCGGCCAGTGTCATCAGGTACGGAAGGGTGACGTTGGTGAGTGCGTAGGTGGATGTGCCGGCGACCGCGCCGGGCATATTGGCCACGCAGTAGTGGACGACCCCCTCCTCCATGTAGGTGGGATGCGAGTGGGTCGTTGGATGTGTCGTCTCGAGGCATCCGCCCTGGTCGACGGCGACGTCGACCACCACGGCGCGCGGCTTCATGCCGGCCAGCATCTCGCGGGTGACGAGCAGGGGCGCCTTGGCGCCGCGCCGAAGGACCGCCCCGATGAGCAGGTCGGCGTCGCGCAGGGCCATCCGTATGTTCAGGCGGTTGCTGTAGAGCGTGTTCACATTCGCCGGCATCGTGTCGTCAAGGTAGCGCAGGCGGTCCAGGTTCACGTCGATCACCGTGACATCAGCCCCGAAGCCCGCCGCGACCTTCGCCGCGTTGGCGCCGACAATGCCGCCTCCGAGGATGACCACGCGGGCGGGCGGAACGCCGGGAACGCCGCTGAGGAGGATACCGCGCCCCTCCATGGGCCGCTCCAGGAACTTGGCGCCCTGCTGGATGGCCATGCGGCCGGCGACCTCGCTCATGGGCGTCAGCAGAGGCAGGTGCCCTCCCGGCAGTTCGATGGTCTCGTAGGCGACGCAGACCGCGCCGGATTCCACCATGCCTGCGGTGAGCTGCTCCGAGGCGGCGAAGTGGAAGTAGGTGAAGACCACCTGCCCGGGGGCGATCAGCGGCAGCTCTTCGGGCTGCGGCTCCTTCACCTTGATCACGATGTCGGCGCCCGCGAAGGCCTCGGCGGCGGTTGCCACAACCGTGGCGCCTGAGGCCGAGTAGTCCGCGTCCGAGATGCCAGATCCGATGCCGGCGCCTGTCTCGACCTGGACCTTGTGGCCACGCTCGGCGAGAGCCTCGACACCGGCAGGCACCAGGGCCACGCGATACTCATCGGTCTTTATCTCTTTGGGTACGCCGATAATCATTGACATCTCCTTGTCTGATCGGTTCAGGGGCGCAGGGCCTGTTTTGGGGCGCCGGTCCGTCGCACGACGGTGTCGTGGCGCCGCTCGTCCAGCGGCTCGGGATGGTCGGTGTTGTAGTGCAGCCCGCGGCTTTCAAGGCGTGATGCCGCTGACTCGATGATGAGCCTACCCACGGTTGCCACGTTCCGCAGTTGCAGTAGTTCGGGATCGGGCCTGTGGAGGATACAGAGCATCTCCGCATCGTGCTCGAACCTTCGCATCTGCTCGAGCGCCGAGGCCAGGTCGGCATCGTTCCGCACGATGCCGGCGTAGTCGCCCATGACGGCCGCCATGTGGCGCTGGAACGCCTCGACGGCGTGGGGCCGGCTTGCCGGCCTTTCGCCGCCACACGAGGCGCACGAGGGTGGTGCAATGCCGTCCAGGGCTTCGGTGGCGACCGGCGCCTCTGCGGTGACATCGACGGCCGCGCGGCGCCCGAACACCATGGCCTCAAGCAGTGAGTTGCTGGCCAGCCGGTTGGCCCCATGCACACCGGTACAGGCTACCTCGCCGGCTGCGTACAGGCCCGCGATATCGGTCCTTCCGCGCAGGTCGGTCCGGACCCCGCCACAGGCGTAGTGGGCTGCAGGAACCACAGGGATCAGGTCCCTGGTGATGTCGATTCCCAGTTCGGCGCAACGCCCCGCGATGGTGGGAAAGCGGCGTCGCAGATGCCCCGCGTCCAGATGGGTGACATCCAGGAAGACGCATGGCTCGCCGTGGAGCAGGCGCTCGGCGTGGATTGCCCGGGCGACCACATCCCTCGGCGCCAGGTCGGCCATGGCGTGGTAACGCGACATGAACGCCTCGCCGCTACGGTTGCGCAGGATGCCGCCCTCGCCGCGCACGGCCTCAGAAATGAGGAAGGACTCACCGTGCGGGTGGTAGAGCGTCGTAGGATGGAACTGGATGAACTCCATATTGGCGATGCTGGCGCCGGCCCGCCACGCCATGGCGACGCCGTCGCCTGTGGCGATCGCCGGGTTGGTAGTATGCATGTAGACCCGTCCGCACCCGCCGGTCGCCAGCAGGACGGCGCGGGCGGCGTAGAGCATCGGTTCACCGTCCGGTGCGCCCAGGGCCCAGACGCCCACGCATCGTGCGCCTTCGGGTCCGTGTGCGACGGCCAGGTCCACCACAAAGAGGTGCTCCATCAGGTGCAGGTTGGGGTGGTCCTTCACGTCGCCCAGCAGCGTCCGTTCGCACTCCCAGCCCGTGCGGTCGACCGCATGGACGATCCGGTTCTTCGAGTGGCCGCCTTCGCGCCCCAGGGAGAGCAGCGTGTTCCCCTCGATGTCCGTCTTCATGCTGAACCGGGCGCCGGCGGTGATGAGGTCGCGAATGCGCTCCGGGCCCTCCCGCACCAGCACATCGACGGCCTCGGCCTTGCAGAGCCCTGCGCCTGCCCGGAACGTATCCTGGGCGTGGAGTTCGACGTTGTCGTCAGCCGCCATGACGCCCGCGATGCCGCCCTGCGCGTAGTTGGAGTTCGACTCCGCCTTGTCCTTCTTCGTCAGCACCAGCACGCGGCCGTGGGGCAGGGCGTCGCGAACGAAGGTAAGGCCCGCGATGCCGCTGCCGACCACGATGAAGTCGTAATGCTGGTTCTGGGTCATGGTGTTCCCTGTGGCTAGCCCTCGCGCTGGGGATCGGTGCCGTCCGTCGGCATCGCTTCCAGATGGTAGCAGAGCACCGACAACTCCTGCGTGACGCAGACGTTCCGCACGATGACATGGGATGGGACGCGCAGGATGATCGGTGCGAAGTTGAGGATGGCCCGCACACCCGCGGCGATCATCAGGACCGCCACAGACTGCGCCGCTGACCTTGGAACGGCCAGGATGCCGATCCTGGCGCCGAGTTCCGCGTTGATCGCTGTGATCGCCTCCACGGGCTTCACATCAAGCTGCCCGAGCTTGCGGCCGATCCTGGCGGGGTCATTGTCGAACGCGGCTACCAGGTGGAGGCGCTCATCGCTCATGCCGGTGTAGCCCGCCAGGGCGGCGCCGAGGTTGCCCGCGCCGACAAGCAGCATCCGCTGATCGACGTCCATGTGCAGGATGGCCGTGATGCGGTCATGCAGGTCCTCCACGTGGTAGCCCACACCCGGCCGGCCGAACTCGCCGAAGTAGGAGAGATCCTTGCGGAACTGCGAGGCGTTAATGCCGGCCATCTCCTGCAAGGCTGCAGAGGAGATCGTCGTAACACCCGCCTGCGCGACGTCGTGGAGGCACTTCAGGTAGGTGGCGAGCCGTTCGAGGGTGGGCGTGGGTACTCTGTTAGCGGTGATGGCCGGTCTGATCTCGTTGGCATCCATGCCTCTGCTCACAATCCCGATTATACCCACGGCCAAACGGCCGGCCGGCCCAGCATCTCCGGAGTCCCCGATGCGTCACAATATGGTAGCAACTCATTCCGCCCGCCGGGCGGAGAAGGAGACCCGACATGTGGCTACGCACCCTGTGGCCGGCACTCGCCGCCGCCGCTTTCGCAGTAGCGCCCCTGACCGGAGCGTCCGCGGCGCCGAAGCGGCTGCTGCTCGTAACGCATACCGCCGGCTTCCGGCACGAAGAGGGCATCAAGGCCGGCGATTCGACCCTGGCTGAGATCGGCCAGGTCAGCAAGCTGTTCACGGTGGATTTCTGCCGGACCGCCGACGATGTCAAGGCCATGTTGACGGTTGAGGCGCTGAAGAAGTATGACGGCGTGGTGTTCAACAACACCACCGGCGACCTGGGGATACCCGACCTTGAAGGCTTCCTCGCCTGGATCAAGAGCGGCAAGGCCTTCATCGGGATGCACGCGGCCACAGATACGTACCACGGCAATGCCGCGTATCTTGACATGATCGCCGACGAGTTCGTGACGCACGCCGCCCAGGCCACCGTGCAGCCCGTCGTGGACGACCCCAAGCATCCCGCCACCGTGAAGTGGGATCCATCCACCCGCATCCTGGACGAGATCTACGAGTTCAAGCACAACGACAGGACCAAGGTTCACGCCCTGCTCTCCATGGACAAGCACCCGGACGACGGCCACCCGAATGCCGGTAAGCCCACCGACATGCTCCTGGCGTGGTGCAAGGAGTACGGCAAGGGTCGCGTCTTCTACACTGGCCTGGGCCACCGCGGCGATGTCTGGACCAACGAGACCTACCGCCAGCACCTGTTGGGCGGCATCCGATGGGCATTGGGGCTGGCCAAGGGAAGCGCCAAGCCCGGCACGGCCGCCAAGTAGTCCGCGTGGTTCCGTTGTCGCCACATGAGGGCTTGTAGCGTGCCTTGCGCGCCCGCGTCTGGGCGCTCGGAGGCCGCCGAGCTCGTCGATCAGGCGCTCCGTGTACTGGGGCGCGGCGTACGGGCCCTCGTGCAGTTCGACGTCCCGCTCTCCCGGTGCAGCACACTCCGGGTGGGCGGGCCGGCGGCACGCTTCCTGTCCGTTTCCGATGGCGCCTTGCTGGCGGACTTGCTCTGCGCCGCACAAGAAGCTTCGGTGCGCTTACTCCTGCTCGGCGGCGGCAGCAATGTCTGCCCATCTGATGCCGGGTTCGACGGCCTGGTCATCCAGAACCGTTGTGCGCGGATCGATATCGGCGAAGCCGTCTGCGTCGAGGCCGGCGCCGGGCTTGGGCGCCTCTTCCAGCTGTCCGCGGCTGCCGGGCGCTCCGGGCTGGAGTTCGCCGTGGGCATTCCCGGTAGCGTGGGCGGCGCCCTGGTCTCAAACGCCGGAGCCTACCGCTCCTGCATCGGCGACCTGCTCGTCGGCCTCGAGATCGTCGAGCGGGGGCGTGTGCGGCGCGTGGGTCCTGAGTGGCTCCAATTGGGCTACCGCTCCTCCAGGCTCAGGGGCGCGCCAGATCAGTCGGCCCACCTGCTGCGGGCCTGGCTACGGCTCGGCTCGGGCGATCCGGCCGCGCTCTTCGCCGCCGGGCGCGGCTACCAGGAGCAGCGGCTCTCGAAGCAGCCCTGGCTACCATCGGCCGGGAGCTTTTTCAAGAATGTCAATGACATTGCGCTGGCCGCTCGGATGGAAGGTCTACCCCCGAAGTTCGTCGAGGCCGGCGTCGTTCCCGCCGGCTACCTCAGCTCGGCCTGCGGTTGCCTCGGGTTGCGCCTGGGCGGCGCCCAGGTAAGCCCGCGCCACGGCAACTTCATCGTCAACACCGGTGGAGCCACGGCGTCCGACGTGCGCGGTCTGGCCGACCTTGTGCGCGGCCGCGTTTGCGGCGGCATGGGAGTGCGCCTCGAAGAGGAGGCGCTCTACGTGGGTGATTGGCCCGGTGCAGAGCCGGGCGCGTAGATCGGGAGGTCCCAATGCGTGAGAACACCGTCCGCACGGCGCTCCGAGCCGGCCTGCCTCAGGTCGGCACGTGGCTCTCCATGGCCAGCCCCATGGCGGCGAGGCTCATGGCGCGCACGGGCTTCCCCTGGCTTACTCTCGATATCGAGCACAGTCCGGTGGACTGGGAGACGGCATCACTCATCTTCGGGTGTATCGCAGACGCCGGTTGCGTGCCGCTTGCCCGCGTACCCATCGGCGACATCCCGAACATCAAGCGTGCGCTGGACGCCGGCGCCTACGGCATCGTTGCGCCCATGGTGAACACACGCGCCCAGGCGGAGGAGGTCGTCGCAGCGTGCCGCTACGCGCCGCTGGGCCGCCGCAGCGTGGGCGGAGGCCTGCACACGCTGAACTTCGGCTGCAGCGCCGACGAGTACTACGCCCGCGCCAACGACCAGATCCTCGTGGTGGTGCAGGCGGAGCATGTGGAGGCCGTGGAGAACCGCGAGGCGATCCTCTCTGTGCCGGGCATCGACGCCATGTTCGTGGGACCGAACGACCTGCTCTCGTCCATGGGCCTGGCGCCGGCGATGGAGACCGATAACCCGACGTTCGTCGAGGCCCTGCGCCTGTTGCGCGAGTGCGCGGTGGCGCACGGTGTGGCGCCGGGCATCCACACGGGCGATGCCCCCATGGCGCTGCGGCGCCTCGCTGAGGGCTGGCAGTTCGTGGCCGTTGCCAGTGAGCTGGCCTTCATGGTCGGGCAGGCCGCCGAAACGGCCCGCCTGACCGTCGGCGCCTCGCCGGGCGACGGTGTTCGCTACTAGCGGCCCTTCACCTTCGGGGCGGGAGGCTTGGGTTCTGTCGCCGCCTTGCCCGCCTCGCGCCGCGCAAAGACCGCCGCGTCGGTCGAGATCGGCGGCGTCTCGAGTGCCAGGATGCCCTTGACGGCAGCGACCTGCTTCCGCGAGATTTCCTTGCCTGTGACGGTGTCCCACCAGCAGACGGTGTAGGCGCCCGCCTTTATGTTGGAGACCCTGACCGTGCCGGACACAGGGCCCGGCTCCGTACCCGCGTGGCGCACCCAGAGGACCACGAGACGGTCGTTGGCGTGTCCCACCACAGAGAGGCCCGGGCCGTAGGGCTGCATTTCGATGCTGGCCAGGCGTACCCAGTCAGCGCCTTCGTTCACGAGCCGAACCGTATGCTTGCCCGCGGGCACGGCGCCCTCCAGCAATGCGTCGGCGTTCGTGTCGCGGTCAGCTGCGGCGAAGCTCTTCTCGGCGACCTTGGCGCCGTCGATCAGGATCGCAAGCCGGGCTCCTCCTCGGGCCACCGTGGCCACACTGATGCGCACGGTGCCGGCTGTGGGGAACACCACGCTCAGGTCGATCTGCGGGCACATGGCCCGGTGGGCATCGCCATGCAGGAACGAGGGCAGGGGAGTTGCCGGCGTCAGCTGGCCCGCCGCCGAGACGGCGAAGGCGGTCTTCGTGGCGGCCTCCCACGCTCCGCCGGTGGCCAGACGCAGCGCGCCAAAGCTCTTCGTCTCCACCGACGCCAAGGCCCTCGTGACGCGCCGAGCCGAAGCGGCGCCGGACTCACGCATGAACCCCAGCGCCGGCTGGTACACCTTCAGCAGGTCGCGCTTCTCGACGTTGTCCCAGGCCCAGTACTGCGGCAGTCCTGCCGCACCGGCCGCCACACCGGACCAGAGCGCCCTGTGCAGGAAGGCGCCGTCGTCGCCGCCCAGGTCGCCTGCCGGTCCGATCTCGCCCACGAAGACCGGCTTGTCGCTCTTGGCGGCGGCATCCAGCGCAGCGGGTAGCGGATCGGAGGGGTAGGCGTGGGGCTGCAGGTAGTCCATCTGCTGCCAGACGCGCACCAGCTTGCGGTCGGAGCTGGACGTGATCAGGTGACGGTGGACATCGCGCTTGCGGAGGAAGTCCGCCATGGACGAGTGCCAGGCGGCCACCTCGTCCTCATGCTTCTCCGCGATGGCGTCGGTCCACTCCACTTCGTTGAAGAGCTCCCATGCCATGACCGACGTAGAGTAACCCCAGCGGGCCAGGATGTAGCGGTACTTGCTGCGGGTCAGCGCGGCTGCCTTAGCGCTGGAGAAGAACTCGTCCGGTGTGCGCAGGAAGCCGCCGTTGGCCGCGTTCCAGGGGTTCTCACTCCAGTTGGGGTTCACCCGCGTGCTGACCTGGCCGTGGTGTTGCAGGACGACCTGCAGCCGCACTCCGGCCTTCTCGGCGGCCTCGATCGCCTTGTCCCAGCTTCGGGCCACGTCCAGGTCTAGCTCGCCGATGGGCACGGGCTTGTTCATGACCCAGTCCAGGTTCATGCTCGACCAGTGGCACATCCAGACGCGGCCCCAGTTCAGCCCGGCCGCCCCGGCGCGCGTGGCCATGGCGGGCACGTCACCCCAGGCCATGTTGTGGCCCACGGGCAGGTAGGCCGAGCCGTCATCAAAGGCGAAGCGGCTCGGATCGCCGGAGCTAATCCGCACGAAGCCGGGCCCGGGCTTGCCTGAGGCCACGAAGCTACGTTCGCTCAGGTCGGCGACCTCAATCGGCTCGCGCTTGTTGGAGACACCGGTCACTTCGATCGTTCCAGGGCGATCTGGTGTGTAGCGGAACCGCCACGTCGTGCCGCCGTCGAAGAAGGCGGGCGCGCGCACCGCGTCTCCGTCGGCCAGCCGCAGCGTCACCTCGATGTCGTTCTGCTCAATGTCAAAGGGATTGCCCGTCAGCTTCTCGATGGCAAACGAGCCCTCGACCCTGGCGTATGTGCCCCTGGTCATGGTCCTGCTCCCGGCGGCCTGTTGACGCGATTGCGTGGGCATCTGGTCGTAGCCATAGCCGCTACCGTACCCGCTGCCGTAGGAGGAGCCTGATGATCCCCCGCGCAGGGCGCTACCCAGGTCCGGCCCGCCGCAGCCGACGACGGCAAGGAGCGCCCCCGCCCCGGCAACGCAGAGCGTCCAACGAAGCAGTCTCACGGTACAGCACCTCCAGTGACCCCGCAACGGGCGGCTTCGGCAGCCTCCCACTCCTCGTACGTCTTCAGACCTTCCTCGGCATAGGCGAGCCAGTGAGGCAGCACTGCGGCGGCCGATGCGGGCTGCGGCGCCTGGCCCAGCGGGCAGGGCATCCACTCCACCGTGCCCATCATGCGGCAGACCAGCGGTCGGGCGGCGTAGACCGCACAGCCGGCTTCCGGGTCCCAGAACCGGCACATCCGGACCACGAGCCCCTCGCCAAGGTCTACGGTCTGGCGGGCCACAGGCGTCCCGCAACCCGCGGCCGCTCGCACTGCCTCGAACTCGCTACGCGACATGGCGATGCCCTCGGTGCAGCGCAGGCCGCAGCCGTGGCAGCCATCGCAGCCGGAGAGGCGCAGTTCCGCCACGACGGCAGCGGCATGGACCTCTGCACGCCCTTGATCCCCCGCATACCCGTCCATGCTCTCATTGTACCGGCGAGGCGCCACGGCACGAGTCGGGTATCCTCACCGGCGGCGCCCGGTCGGTGGCGCACTCGGCATCGGCAAGGCGCGACCCATGACACTGGAACAGTGGCTGCTCGGCTCAGTAGCGGCACTCCTCGTCGGCTTCTCCAAGACGGGCATGCCGGGCGCGGGCATCCTGGTAGTGCCGTTGCTGGCCCACGCGTTCGGTCCGAGGCAGTCGGTGGGTGTCATGCTGCCGATGCTTATCTTCGCCGATGTCTTCGCCGTCATCTGGTACCGCCGCCACGCCCAGTGGGACAAGCTAATCCGCCTGGCGCCGTGGGTGGTCGTGGGTATGGCGCTCGGAGCCCTGGCGCTGAAGCTTCTCGGCGAGATGCCGAACGGGAAGGCCGAGATGGGTCGGTTGGTGGGCGGCCTGGTGCTGGCTATGCTGGCCGTGCATCTGGGGCGCAAGCGGTGGGGCGACCGCCTGGCGCCGCACAGCGCGGCAGGGGTGGCAGCGGTCGGCATGGCAGCCGGCTTCACGACGACCGCCTCCAACGCCGCCGGTCCCATCATGAGCATCTACCTGCAGTCCGTGGGAATGGCCAAGGACCAGTTCATGGGCACGGCTGCCTGGTTCTTTTTTGCGGTGAACCTCAGCAAACTACCTGTCTTCGTCTGGCTCACCTGGTCGAACCCGGCCAACCCCATGATCACCTCGGCTTCGCTGGTTCAGGACGCCATGCTGTGCCCGATCATCGTCGCCGGCGTCTTCGTTGGCCGTTGGGTCCTTCCCCGTGTGAAGCAGGAGTTGTTCGATGCCGTCGTGCTGACCCTCGCCGGCGCCGCCGCGTTGATGCTGCTGTTTCAGGCTCCGCATGCGGCTCCACCCAGGGCCGGATTGACTGCACCGCGCATCGGAGGGTATAAAGCGATTGGACGCTGAGGTCCACCGGCCCTGGCCGGCACAACGAGCAATCACACTTACGGGACGGGTCGCCCGAGGCCGAACTCGGGGGGTCGCGTCCCGCGCTGATTCTTTGTCCCCCGCAGAGCATCCCAAGGCCCGTACAAGGAACGATGGATGAGAATCGTCATCGCTGACGACGAGCCGCTGATCCGCCTCGAGGTCCGAGTGCTCCTGGAGTCGCTGGGGCACGAGGTCGTGGGCGAGGCTGACAATGGTCGCGATGGCGTACTGGTTGTCAGGCGGACCAAGCCCGACGCCGCCATCCTTGACGTGCGGATGCCGGCCATGGACGGTATTGACGCGGCCGCCAAGATCAGCCAGGACCGTGTCTGCCCGGTCATCCTGCTCACCGCGTATAGTGAGCCCGATATTGTGAGCCGATCTGTCGAGGCCGGTGTGCTTGCCTTCCTGGTGAAGCCCTTCCGCGAGGCCGAGCTCTCTGCCGCTCTGGAGATCGCCGGCGCCCGGTTCCGGGAGCTTGTGGCGATCGAGGGCCAGCGTGACGGGCTCACAGAAGAGCTTGAGACGCGACGGGCCGTTGCCAGGGCACGTACGGTGCTGGTTGGCCGCCACGGCATCACCGACCAGGAGGCGCTGCGCCGCATGAAGGCACAGAGCCTCGGCTCCGGCCGAACGCTCAGGCAGATCGCTGAAGCCATCGTCCTCACGTCCGGAATGGACATGCCGGGTCGCTGATGCCCACTGCCGTACGCCCCTGCTCACAGTCGAGCGGGAGCCCCCTCGGGGGCCGCCCACACGCCTGTTGACGCCCTCCACCGAAGCGGGACGTCGATGCCACCTGCCCTGTCCGCGCCGCCTTCATGCGGTTGTGGCGGGCACGACCGACGAACTGCACAGTGGAGGTTCACAATGTGGGGTCTACGAAGCCGGTTTGCCGCTGTCCGGGCCGAGGCGGATGCATGCGCGCTGTCCAAGCCTGCTGCCGCCGAGCGGCTACGGCGTGCCGCTGTAGCTGCTATGCCACTGCTCCTGCTCATGGCGCCGACAGCGGCCATGGCGCAGGGCGATGCACCGAAGACCGACAGCGGCGATACGGCCTGGCTACTGGTTTCGACCGCCCTGGTGATGCTGATGACACCGGGGCTGGCGCTCTTCTACGGCGGCATGGTGCGCGCAAAGAACGTGCTCAACATGCTGATGCAATCATTTATTGCCCTATCGGTGGTGACGGTGCTCTGGATCGTGTGTGGCTATAGCCTCGCCTTCGCCAAGGGATCGCCAGTGCTCGGCGGGCTGCAGTGGCTGGGCCTTCGTGGCGTGGGGCAGGAGCCCAACGCGTTCTACGGCGCGACGATCCCGCACGAGCTCTTCATGGCCTACCAGCTCATGTTTGCGATCATCACCCCGGCGCTGATCAGCGGGGCCGTCGCCGATCGAATGAGGTTCGGGTCTTACCTTCTTTTCGTGGCGATCTGGAGCTTAGCGGTCTACGTCCCAATGGCGCACATGGTCTGGGGCGAGGGTGGCTACCTGCGTGACCTCGGAGCCCTGGACTTCGCCGGCGGCACCGTCGTCCACATCACCTCCGGCGTCTCGGCGCTGGTGCTGGCCGTCATGCTGGGCAAGCGCAAGGCGGGCCTGGCCGAGGATATGCGTCCCCATAGCCTGCCCATGACCCTCATCGGCACCGGCCTGCTCTGGTTTGGCTGGTTCGGCTTCAACGGAGGTTCGGCCATAGGCTCGAACGGCCTGGCCGCCTCGGCGTTCGTGGTAACGCACATCGCAGCTGCAGTGGCAGGCGCGGTCTGGGTGGCCATCGAGTGGATCGCATACAAGCGCCCTACGGCGCTGGGACTTGCGACCGGCGCGGTGGCCGGCATGGTCGCCATCACGCCGGCTTCGGGGTTTGTGGGGCCCTTGGCCGCAGTAGCCATCGGCGCCGGCGTTGCCGTCATCTCGTTCTTCGCCATTCGGCTGAAGAGTGTCCTCAAGTATGATGATGCACTGGATGTCTTCGGGGTACACGGCGTGGGTGGAGCCTGGGGCGCCCTCGCCACAGGCCTGTTCGCGTCCAAGGCGGTCAATCCGTTGGGTGCTGACGGTCTGCTTGCGGGCGGCGGCTTCGCCCTGGTCATCAAGCAGCTTGTCGGTATCGGCGTGGCGGTGGCCGTGGCAGCCGTGGGTACCTTGCTGATCGGCCTGCTCGTGAAGGCGCTCCTTGGGCTCCGTGTGACGAGCGATGAAGAGGACGCGGGCCTGGACCTGACGCAGCACGGCGAGTCCGGCTACGCGGGCGCTTCGACCGGTTCGGAGAGCGTAGCGGCAGCGGCAGTACACGGTTGAGGCACGATGCAGTATAACCGTACGTGTGTCTTCGCGGCGCCCGCCCGGCGCGGTGAGTTCCCCCAAAGGAGACGATGGTGATCAAGGTTGAGGCACTGATCCGACCTCAGAAGCTCGATGACGTCAAGGCAGCTCTCACAGAGATGGGCATTCGCGGCATGACCGTGTCCGAAGTGCGCGGCGCCGGCAAGCAGCGCGGCTTTACGCAGCACTATCGCGGCGCCGAGTACACCGTGAACCTGATCCAGAAGATCAAGCTGGAGGTCGTGGTGTCGGACGCCGATGCCCGCAAGGTGGCTCAGGCCATCGCGACGACCGCACGAACCGGGGAGATCGGCGACGGCAAGATCTTCATGATCCCCGTGGGCGAGGTCATTCGCATCCGGACCGGCGAAGAGGGCGACGTAGCCCTGCAGTAGCCGCTACGACGAGCCGCACCGCATCGCCGAGCGTCAGGGCCGCCATTGAGGCGGCCCTGGCCGTTGCTGCCAGTCTGAGCAGGCTCCGGGGCCGGAGTGCGGCGGCGACGGCAATGGCGGCGGCGTCCGGATGCCCGTCCGCGGTGATCCGGTCCAGGCCTGGGGGGAGCCGATCGTCAGGGCCGTCTGTCACGCAGCGGATCGCCAGCCATGGCACGCCGGCCGCCTCCGCCGCTTCGGCGGCGCCGTAGGTCTCCATGTCCACGGCAATCGCGCCGGGCCACTCTCGGCGCTTTTCGGCCTTCGCGCAGGGCGTCTGGAGAGGACGATCTACGGTGAGCAGCAGGCCGTCGTGGACGGTGTGCGCCCCGCCGTGCAGGGCGCCGAGTGCCGCCTCCAGCAGGGGCCGCGCGGGCCGCATTGCGCCGTTGCGTCCCATGCCGAGGCAGCCGGTAGCGCAGACCAGGTCACCGTTCGCCATCCCGTGGGCAAGCCCGCCGCAGAAGCCCGTGATCAGCAGGGCGTACGGCGCCGTCCGGGCGATCAGGGCTTCGGCGCCGTCCCGGGCCCTCTGTTCGCCGATGCCCGTGACTGCCCATACTACGTCGGTCGCCCCGCAAGAGCCCCAGGCCGGCTCGACAGGCGAGCCGGCTCCTCGGCGTCGGCCGAGCGCGTGTCGGAATGGCCGCGCCTCCATCCGGAGGGCGAACACGACGGCCAGGGGTTCAGGTGGGGGTGGCATGCTCGGAGCCGCGGAATGTGTCAGGATCTGGGCGCCGCGTCGGATCGATGGGCTCCGGGAACGCCCGCACGTAGTCGGCGATGCCCTCCACGGTCTCCTCGGGTGTCGATAGGCCGCTGGCGATACCCACGGTGGCCGCCCACGCGACGGCGTCGTCCGGCAGGTCCGAGGCCGATTCGATCTGCACCGTGTACGGGTTGTACTTGCGGCAGAGCGTGGCGAGCTCCATGGTGTTCGCGCTGGTGCGGCTGCCGACGATGACCATCAGATCGACGCTTTGCGCCAGGTCCACGGCATCGTCCTGGCGGTTCTGGACTGGCCGGCAGATGGTGTTGATGATCTGGATGTCCTTGCAGAGGACGAGTAGCTCGGCGATGATCGCCTGGCAGAGCTCCAGCGAATGCGTTGTCTGGAGGACCACACCCACCTTGCGCCGTAGCCGATGCTCGGCGCGGGCTTCACGGACCTCCGCGACGCTATCGACCACCAGGGCCGGCCTATCCAACGATCCGAGGATGCCCCGGACCTCCGCGTGGTCCTTATCGCCGATCACCACCACCTGGCAGCCTCGCTCCTCCAGCGTCTTCGCAGCCTCCTGAGCCCGCAGCACGATGGGGCATGTGGCGTCCACAAGCTGGAGGCCGATCGACTCAGCGGCACGCATGTCGGCCTTGGGCAATCCGTGGGCGCGCACGACCATCGTGCCCGTACCGGCCTCCTCCAACGTGCCGACCTTGCGGAGCCCGCGAGCCTTGAGCCCGCTGGTGACATTGCGGTTGTGGACAAGATCGCCCAGGATGGAGACCTTCTGATGCTCGTCCAGCGCCTGCTCCGTCAGCCCGATGGCCCGCTTCACGCCGAAACAGAACCCGACCTCGCGGGCCAGCCTGACGGTTCGTATGGTGGTATCCGGCATCCTCTGCTCCTATCCCGACCTATCGAGCGCCCTGAACGTAGCCATGCCGCTGGAACCAGTCGACCGACCGCGCCAATGCGGCCTCCACATTCGACTGCGGCAGGCCTAGCTCGTCGACCGCCCTGCGAGGCGAAAAGTACATGCACCGTGCGGCCATACGCACGGCGTCGACGGCAATGCGCGGCTCCCGGCCCAGAAGGCTCCCGCTGACCCACGTGTCAATAAGGCCCGCGCATCGTGCGACCCAGTAGGGGATCTCGGCGGTTGGCGCCGGCCTCCCGGCTATGCAAGCCACGGTGCCCAGCAACTCCCGCAGGCCCATATCCCTGTTCCCGAGGATGTACCTGCGCCCGACCACTCCGCGTTCCCACGCCAGCACGTGGCCTTCCGCGACATCCCGGACATCCACGATGTTCAGGCCGGTCCGCACCGTGGCCGGCGTCCGCCCGTTCAGGAAGTCCGTGATGATGCGGCCTGTCGGCGTGGGCTTGGTGTCGCCCTCACCTACCGGAGTGCTGGGCATAACGATGGTGGCGGGCAAGCCTTGCGCGCGGCACATCTCGCGGACGCGCTCCTCGGCAAGGAACTTGCTGCGCTTGTAGTGGCCCGACATCTGGGAGATCGACGAGGGCGTCTCCTCATCGGCCACGCCGGACGGATCGGGTCCCAGGACACCGACGGTGCTCGTGTAGACGACCTTGGCGACGTCTGCTCCGAGCGCGGCCTGCATGACGTTTGTGGTGCCCGTCACGTTTGTGTCGTAGAGCTCCTGCGGCCTTTTGGCCCAGAGCCGGTAGTCGGCCGCAACATGGAACAGGGCGTCGCAGCCCCGCATGGCGGCATCCAACGAGGCTCGGTCCCGGAGGTCTCCCGGGCAGAGCGTCGCGCCCAGCCTGATCAGGTCCTCTGTGTGGCTGCCGGCCCGAACGAGCGCCCGCACCTCGTGCCCGCGCCGGCAGAGCTCAGCGGCGACGTGGACCCCCACGAAGCCCGTGGCGCCGGTTACCAGTGCGCGCATGGCAGGCGCTCGCTCACTTGCTGAAGGTCCAAGCGGCCAGACGCAACTGCCCTCCCAGCGTGGCCATGGAGCGCTCCACGGCGTTGTGTTCGAAGCCGGAGTGCATCATGCAGTTGGCGCACCGCGCGTCCCTGCGGGCCTCCCAGTAGGGCCAGTCGGTGGTGTTCCAGAACTCGTCCCAGCTCTCGTGGTACGCCTCGCCCACCAGGTAGCAGGGGGCCTTCCAGCCGTTGGGGGTGTAGTTCACCGTGGACCAGGGAGCGCACTCCAACTCGATCTTGCCGCAGGCGAAGTCGAGGTACGAGGGCGTCACGTTGATCTTGTACCGGACGCTGAACGCGGCGATCTGCCGGAACTTGGCGTGCGTGTCGGACCGCGACAGGAAGACGTCCTCGCGGGCGGTCTCGAACTCATAGCCGGGCGAGATGAGCAGGCCGTCGGCTCGCAGGCTCCGGGCCAGCTTGCAGAGCTCCTCCACCTCGGCCACCTGCGTCTCGCGGTAGACCGTGGTGTTGATCATCACCGTGTAGCCGAGCGCCTTGCCGCGCCGGATGGCCTCGACGGCGTTGTCGAAGACGCCCGCGCGGCCGCAGACGTGGTCATGTGTCTCGCGCATGCCGTCCAGGTGGATCATCAGGTGCAGCCGGCGGCTCGGGGGGATGACCCCGTAGACGCGGTCATGCAGCCGCAGCGCATTGGTACAGCAGATCACGTGCCGGCCGCGCGCGATGATGGACGCTACGAGTTCGGGCAGCTCGGGATAGAGCGTCGGCTCACCGCCGCAGATATTGACGATCGCCGCCCCGCAGGCGTCGCTTGCGGCCATGCACCGCTCCACTGTGAGCCGGTCGGAGAGCTTGCCGACGTGCCGCTCGGCCGCGCAACCGATGCAGGCCATGTTGCACGTGTATAGCGGCTCCAGCATCAGCACCGTGGGGAAGCGGCGGCCCCCCCGGCGCAGCATGGCCGCACGGTGCCTCGCCTGGGCGATGGTGAAGGCCAGTGGGTATCTCATGGGCGTGCTCCCCGGGCTACGGGGCGCCGTGCTCCGTGCGCGTCAGCCGCCCCAGCGCGAGGAGCGGGAAGTAGTGGCGATAGTAGTGGTACCGAAGGTAGAAGACCTTGGGGAAGCCTGTGCCGGTGAAGGCGGCTTCGTCCCATGTGCCGTCGGGACGCTGGGTGGAGCAGAGGTGCCTGATGCCCCGTTGTGCGGCCTCGGTGCCGTCCCGGCCCGCGGCGGCGAGGCCCATGACGGCCCAGGCGGTCTGCGATGGTGTACTCCCGCCTTTGGCCTTGTAGAGCTCCGGAAGCTCATAGCTGCGGCAGGTCTCACCCCATCCGCCGTCTGTGTTCTGGACCGCCTCGAGCCAGTCTGCTCCGCGCTTCATGGCGGGCCGTGATCGCGGATACCCGATCGCGTCGAGGCCCCGAAGCGCCTGCCAGGTGCCGTAGAGGTAGTTAACGCCCCATCGGCCGAACCAGGAGCCGTCGCCGCACTGGTCGCGCTCTACAAATTGAACGGCGCGCCTGACCGGGCGGTCGTTAAGTGTGTAGCCATAGCAGGCGAGCGCCTCAAGGACCCGGGCGGTGATGTCGGACGTGCTCGGGTCGAGCATGGCGTTGTGGTCGGCATAGGGCACCGTCTCGAAGATGCGCTTGCTGTTGTTTCGGTCGAAGGAGGCCCATCCCCCGTCGCGGTTCTGCATGGCGAGGAGCCACTGCAGTGCGCGCTCCATGGCCTGGCTGACCTGGGGCGCGCACTTGCGCCAGTCCTCGCCGTGCGGGCAGTAGACCTTGTGCAGGGCCATGAGGACCATGGCGGTATCGTCGATATCCGGGTAGAGCTCGTTCTCATACTCGAAGTACCAGCCGCCCGGTCGCGCCGTGGGCGCCTTCACGGCCCAGTCGCCCTTGCTCGCGGTCTGCTTGTCGCGAAGCCACCGTGCCGCTTGCCGCACGCGGTCGTCATTCGGCGGCGTGCCGCTCTCCACCAGCGCGTTGATGGCAATGGCGGTATCCCACACCGGGCTCAGGCAGGGCTGTAGCCGGCAGCCGCGCTCATCGTCGAGGATGAGCGACCTCAGGTGCTCGAGTTCATGCTGCACGGTAGGCGCGGCCGCCGGCGTCCCGCTGCAGATGAGGCCCATCACCGTGTGTGTCATGGCTGGGAAGATGGCGCCGACGCCTGCGCTCCCGAGCTGGTGCGCGTGAATCCACTCGACCACCCTGCGGATCGCGTATGCGCGGAGCGGGTTGCGGGGGATGCGATCGTAGACCTTAAGGAGCCGATCGATCACGAGGAAGGCGTTGCGCCACGAGATGGCTGGCGCGGCCCACTCCAGCCGAGCGCCGCCGGGTGGCCGCCCTCCCACGTAGAGCTCATCGATGGAGGCTTCGGGGGCCACGGCGCGGCAGGGCTTGGCGGCATTCACCAGGGCCAGCGGCATGATGAGGCACCGCGACCACGACGACATCTCGTAGATGTTGAGGTAGAGCCGCCGAGGCAGCAGCACCAGCTCGGCGGGGATCGTCGGAACGCCCGACCAGTCGTACTGGCCGAAGACGGCGAGGTGCAGCTTGGTGAACGTGTTGCACCGTGTGATGCCGCCCAGCGCCAGGATGCGCTCGCGGAGGCGGGCCATCTCGGGTGCTTGGCCCGGCCTGCCCGCCAGCTTCGCGGCGAAGTAGGCCTTCACGGAGCAACTGACGTCGGACGGCCCGCCGGGGTACTGCGGGAAGCCGCCGTCGGCGTTCTGCCAGTGCGCGAAGACCGTGTCGACCAGCCGCCGGACTAGCCCCTCGTCCGGGTCGCCCAGGAAGTGGAGCAGCATGGCGTACTCGGTCTCGAGGATTGTGTCGCCCTCGAGTTCGCCGCACCAGTGCCCATCAGGCCTCTGGCGCTCCAGGAGCCACGCCGTGGCGCGTCGAACGGCGGTCTCCGGCGTTACGTCGAGCTTGGTCGCTACCACTGCTTGGGCCGATGCCGCCCGCTAGGACGGCTCGACGCGACGGGGTGCGGTGGGATCCTGCGCCATGTGTGAGACGATGCCCTGGCGGCGCAGTTCGCGGACCAGGTGGTTCACGTCGGAGAGGATCGCGGTCGCGTATTGCCGCGTCTCCTTGTCCGCGCTATCGCTCAGGTGCTGTGCGGCGGCGCAGATGGCCGTCAGCGGGCCGATCAGCGTGTCCTCGTTCACCAGCGTGCTGGGCAGTTCGACGAAGGCGTCCAGGGCCAGTTCCGCCGGCTGCAGGCCGCTGCCGCCGTTCTCCGCAGCCTCGTGCGCCAGCCACTGCTCGATCTCGCGGATCTGCTGGCCCACCGCGCGGTAGAGCGGCGTGCTGTCCATATCCTTGTCGGAGGAGACGCCGTAGTCGGCCTTGTTGGTGCCGTAGAAGATCGGGTCCGTGGTCGCATAGTTGATGAACATCAGCGCGATGAACTTCTGGAAGACGCCCACATCGAACGCATAGCGGTCGACGTAGTTGGCGTCGTCGTTCACCGAGACCAGGATGTCGGACAGGATGTGCGAGACGAAGGCCCGTGGCGGGACATCACCCAGGGCCTCGGCCGAGTACTCAGGGCCGGAAGGCTCGTAGCGGTAAAGCGGCTCGGGGTCGCCGCCGTTGCGCTCATGCTCGGCCACGGCGCCGAAGACATCGAGCTTCATCATCGAGTCGAGGTTGCGCCGAGGGTAGCCCTTGCGCATCATGTCCAGCGCGTAGGACTTCAGGTCGTTGAGGTCCGCGCCTAGGAAGTGGGCATTGCGCGAGGCGATGCGGTCGCGAAGCTCAGCCAGGCGCAGCACGAGCTTGTAGCGGGCCTCGGAGACGATCTCCATCAGCTCGGTGCGCATGTCGGGATCGTCGGCGAAGTAGCCGATGGTCTCGAACGTGGTCCGGATCACCGCGAAGTCGTTGAGCCCGTCCTCCAGGCAGGGATAGGCGATGCCCAGGATGAGGTCGGTCGGGATGTTCTCGATGGTGTCCGCGTTGCGGATCGGCGACGCAGCATCCACGAGCGCGTAGAACCGGTTGTTGGTCGCCAGGCTCTTGATGAGGACCACGCGGCGGTCATCGTGGCCGCAGCCGTTCCAGTCCGTTCCGTTGTTCGAAGTGTAACCCATTTGTTTCCTAACGGCTCACCGAGACGGAGGCCCCCAGATACCCCTGGCCGTCCAACGAGAGCGCTTCCGCCATGACGGGACCCACCACGCGCATGCGCGCCCGGGCATTGAGCCTATGTCCGACTACCTCGGCGGCCAGGTTGAGGCCGACCGGCAGGCCGAGGTCGGCGCCGATATAGGCTCCGCCCAGTCTGTTGGTCCCCACGCCCGCATGGATGCGGAGGCTTCCGAGCAGCTTCTCCTGCAGTTCGCTGAACCCAATGGTCCTTGAGAGCGCCAGATAGTAGGCGCGCCCCTGGCGACCCGAGTTGGCCATATCGCGCACTCCGACCGAGATGGCCGGAGCCAGGAAGTTGGTGAACGCCTCGCCGAGGATTGAGTACTGCGCCGACCACGCATCGGCGCTACGGCCGCCTGAGCGGTACCGCTCGTACTCGATCTCGACGCCCAGATCGTCCTTGGGTACGCCCAGGGCCAACCACGCGATCTGCTGCCCGCCATCCACGGAGGCGACCGCCCACTCGGCTGCGATGGCGCCGGGGAGGACCGTCTTGGCCTTGGGAGCCAGCACGATGCGATCGGCCCGGCCGGCGGTCGGCGCACCAGCCAACACGACGCCGGCGAGCAAGCCCACAACGGTCCGCATGGTCAGGTTCACGCTTGCACCTCCACTGGCTCGCCGGGCAACAGGCCCCGGCGGCTCAAGAAGCTTCTGATGCGCCGCAACGCCTCGTCCAACTGGGCGAGGCTCGTGGCGTACGAACAGCGCACATGCCCCTCGCCGCCGGCGCCGAAGGCCGTACCGGGCACAACGGCGACCCGCTCCTCCTGGAGCAGCTCTTCGGCGAACGCCTCGGCGGACATGCCCGTTGAGGCGATGGAGGGGAAGGCGTAGAACGCACCGTCCGGCGCATGGCACCGAAGGCCCATGGCCTCCAGGCCGCGCACGAAGAAACGGCGGCGGCGGTCGTAGTCGGTCACCATGCCGCGGACGTCCGCTTCGCCGTTCTGCAGCGCCTCAATGGCGGCATACTGGGCCACGTGCGGCGCGCAGAGCATGGTGTATTGGTGGATTTTCAGCATCTGCTCGGTGACCTCAGGCGGCGCGCAGACATAGCCCAGCCGCCAACCGGTCATAGCATAGGCCTTGGAGAAGCCGTTAAGCAGGATGGTGCGGGACCGTGCGCCCGGGATGGACGCCATGCAGGTGTGGACGCCCTGATACGTGAGCCGGTCGTAGACTTCGTCAACGATCAGGTAGAGGTCGTGGCGCACGGCGACTTCCACGATCGCCTCGAGGTCGCCGCGTTGCTGCACCGCACCGGTGGGGTTGCAGGGCGAACTGAGGAACAGGGCCTTTGTCCGCGGTGTCACAGCCGCCTCGAGCGCGGCAGCCGAGACCCGGAAGCCATCGGCGGCGGTGGTCTGCACGGCAACGGCCGTGCCGCCTGCGAAGCGGATGGTCGGATCATACGAGACGTAGGAGGGCTCGTGGTAGATCACCTCGTCGCCCGGGTTCAGCAAGGCGCGGACGGCGATGTCGAGCCCCTCGGAGACGCCCACGGTGACGATGCACTCGGTCTCTGGGTCATACGAAACGCCGTAACGGTCCTCGATGTTCTGCGTGATCGCCTTCCGCAGTGCGAGGAGGCCCGCGTTGGATGTGTAGGTTGTGTAGCCCCGCTCCAGCGCGTAGATGGCAGATTCGCGGATGCGCCACGGCGTCGCGAAGTCGGGCTCGCCGACGCCCAGCGACACGACGTTCTGCATTCGGCTGGCCACATCGAAGAAGCGGCGGATGCCGGAGGGCGGCGTCTCGACGACGACCTTGTTGAGCGGCTTCAAGGCGTGACCATCAGCCGGTGGTCGGCCTCGACTTCGAAGAAGACGTCGCCATCTTCCTTGTAGCGCTTCAGCAGGAAGTGCGTCTGAGTGCCCGTCACGCGCTCAAGCGTGGCCAGCCGCTCCGAGACGAAGTTGGCCACCTGCTTCATGTCGGCGCCGCGGACGATGACGCGGAGGTCGTGGCCGCCGGAGATGAGGAAGACCGAGCGGACCTCGGGGAAGCGCGAGATGCGCGCCGCCACCTCGTCGAAACCGGAGCCGCGCTCAGGCGCCACGGAGACATCGATGAAGGCGTGCACGGGCTCGAACCCGGCGCGCTCCCAGTCAATGACGGTTTTGTACCGGCAGATGACGCCCGATTTCTCCCACTCGTCGATCTGCTGACGGACGACATCCTCCGACAGGCCGGTGAGGGCGGCGATTCGGTCGGGTGTAGCGTGCGAGTCCTGCTCCAGAATATCGAGGATGGCGGTCATGGTTTCCTGAGGGCGCGGGGAGTGGTGCTAGAGTATAGGCCATTCGCGGAATGACCGTCAACGTGTGGCCCTGCTCCCGCGCCGGTTTGGCCTGCCTGTGACTAGGCCTCTGCGCCTTCGTGCGGCTGGTGGAACAGCAGCAGCCAGTGCGTCGTGTCCTCGTCATCCTGCTCGGTGGCGACAAATCCGCTACGCATCAGAATGGTCAGCATTCGATGGTTGTCGTGCTGGGTATGGGCCTCTACGCCGGTGAGGTCCCTTGCGCGGGCGGTCCTCAGCAGGTGACCCATGAGCAGTGAACCGATGCCCTGGTCGTGGAAGTCGTCTCGCACCGTGAAGGCCAACTCCGCGATGCGGGTCTGCTCGTCCGTGTAGTAGCGGCCCACGCCCAGCAACTCGTCCTTGGCCGCGCCGCGCAAGAGCACGACGATGGCCATCTCGAGGTCGTAGTCGATGTTGACCAGCTTCCACCGCTCCTGGGCCGGCAGCGCCTTGAGCGGGCGCCGGTAGCGGCGGTAGACCGTCTCTTCGCTCAGCTGGTAGTGGAACTCCCGGATCAGCGGCTCATCTGTCACGCGGATCGGCCGCAACATGACCTGCCGTCCGTCGGCCAGCGTTGAGGTCTCTTCCAGCTCCTCGGGGTAGCGCGGCGTCAGGTCCACGTCCTTCAGGTAGGGCATGACCAGGTGGCGACCCTTGGCGGCCGCGAGCAGTTCCCCACGGAAGTCCGGGTGGGCGATGCTGATGAGCGCCAGGGCGCGCTCGCGGAGGCTCTTGCCGTGCAGGTAGGCAGAGCCATACTCGGTCACCACATAGTGGACATCCCCCCGTGAGGTGACGACGCCGGCGCCGGGCATGAGCGTCGAGACGATGCGCGACCGCACCTCGCCGTCGGGCCTGATCGCGGTGGAGGGCAGGGCGATGACGGGCTTGCCGCCCTGGCTGCGGGCTGCGCCGCGTATGAAGTCCACCTGGCCGCCGATGCCGCTGTAGAAGTACTCTCCGACCGAGTCGGCGCAGACCTGGCCCGTGAGGTCGACCTCGATGGCGCTGTTGATGGCCACCATCTTCTCGTTCTGGGCGATGATGAACGGGTCGTTGGCGTACTCGGTGGGGCGCATCTCCAGCATCGGGTTGTTGTCGATCCACGTGTAGAGGTCCTGGGAGCCCATGCAGAACGTGGCGACAATCTTGCCTCGGTGGATGCTCTTGCGGCGCCCGGTGAGGTTGCCCTGGCGGGCAAGGAGCATGACGCCGTCGCTGAACATCTCCGTGTGGACACCGAGGTCGTTCTTGTCGCCCAGATGCGCCAGGACGGCGTCCGGTATGCCCCCGATCCCTGTCTGGATCGTAGCGCCGTCGTCGATGAGGTCCGCCACATGCCGGCCGATGCGGTCGAGCACCTCGGGTAGCTCGGCCGCGGGGAGCGTCGGCAGCGGGCGGTCAGTCTCGACGAAGGCATTGAACTCACTGACGTGGACGAAGCTGTCACCCAGCGTCCGCGGCATCTGCTTGTTCACTTCGGCCACCACATGGCGAGCGCAGTCGATAGCCGCCCGAACGACGTCTACGGTCACTCCGAGGCTGACGAAGCCGTGCTCGTCCGGCGGGGTGGTCTGGACCATGGCGTAGTCGATGGGCATCTGTCCGCGCCGGAAGAGGCCGGGCATCTCGGACAGGAAGATCGGCGTGTAGTCGGCCCGGCACTCGTTTACGGCCGCCCGTGTGTTGGGTCCTACGAAGAAGGCGTTCGTCCGGAAGTGCGACGCAAAGTGCTCCTCGTTGTAGAGGGCCACGCCCAGCGTGAGGATGTTCAGGATCTCGGTATCGGCCAGGCGGTCGGCCCTGGCCACGAGCGCTTCTATCAGCGTCTGAGGCTCCCCTGCTCCGCTCCCCGTGAAGATGCGCTTGCCGGACCGGACCGGGGCCACGGCGCGCTGGGCGCTGACCAGCCTGCCCTGATAGATGCTGATGGGATCCATGCGTTCTCCTGTCTGAGGCGGCAAGGCCCGGGCGTCCGCGTCGGGGCGCCCGGGCCGATAGAGCTACGCTGGTGCGCCTGTGGCGCGCTGTCGGACTAGAATCCGAGCTGCCACCTTGCGCCGAACGCGCTCATCTTAGCCTTACGGGCTATATCGTACTCCACGGTGACGCGCTGCGTCTTGGCATACTGGTACCGCCAGCCGAGATCGAAGGAGCGGTAGTCGAGGTCGCCGTAGGTCCGCTGGTACCGGATAAAGGGGATCGAGTTGATCGACTTGATCTTCTTCTCGATCATCAGGTAGCCGCCATTGACCCGTGCAGCGTTGGGTGCGGCCGCGGCGGTGTCATCGACGAAGCGGGCATTGTAGAACTCGCCTGTCATCTCAAGGTTCTCAGTCAGCGAGACGTGCGCCTCGCAGCCGAGGACGTGGCGGTCGAAGTCCTTGCCTGCTGTGGCGCTGCGCCACTTCCCGACGAGGGCGGAGGCGCCCACGCGGAAGCCGGGCCTGACGGTGTAGGCGTACCTTCCCGCGACGGTCTTGTTGGTGTTGCCGTCGGCGGACCGGAAGCCCTGGCCGTTAACCAGGGCGATGCCCCACCAGATTGGGTCGGACGGCTTCGGAGACGAGCGGAACTGGAGGCCGAGGTCACGCTCGCCCAGGGCCAGACGATCGGCGATGAAGCTGAGCTCCATTGGCGACCGCACCGCAGCATTGTCCTCCCATATCTCGGCTCCGTAGGGCAGGATGTACTGGCCGAACAGGACGTAGCCTGCGTCGGCTACTTTGCGCTCTGCGAAGGTGTCGCAGACGGTGGCGGTGGCGTTGCCCGAGCCGGACTTCCCCGTGCCGGCGTCTAGCTGGATCTGGACCCGTGTCGCCGGGTCGATCTGTGCAATGATGGTGGGTCGTGCGCGCCGGATGCGGAAGTTGGCCTGCTTGTCGATCGTGGCGCCACCCTCAGGGAAGATGGCGTCAAGCTGGACCCAGCCGCTGACCGTGACGGTCTCATACCACTTTGGGGGCTGGGGGGCGTCCGGCGCCAGGCCGAACGCTGCCGGGGCTGTCGCAGCCAGGCCGGCCGCTGCCGCCCAGGTGGCGGCCGCACGGAATCTCATTGGTTGCTCCTTACGGGTAGCCAGCCAAACGGCAGGAGCGCGTTGCGCTCCTGCCGTTGGCCGGGATCGGCGTCGGCCGGATGGGCCTAGCCTTCGTCGCTGGTGTACTTGTCCTTCAGGCTGGCGACGATGTTGGGGTCGGCCAGCGTCGTCGTGTCGCCCAGGACGCGTCCCTCTGCGATGTCGCGGAGGAGGCGCCGCATGATCTTGCCGCTACGGGTCTTGGGCAAGTCGGCGGTGAAGAGGATGTCGTCCGGCCGGCAGACGGGGCCGAGCTTCTTGCCGACAAACTTCTTCAGTTCGGCGGCAAGGGCGTCGTCGGCGTGGTAGCCTTCGCGGACGATGACGAACGCCACGGGCGACTGGCCCTTCACGTCGTGTGCCTTGCCGATGACGGCGGCCTCGGCGACTGCCGGATGCTCGACCAGGGCGCTCTCAAGCTCCATGGTGCTGATGTTGTGGCCGGCCACCAGCATGATGTCGTCGATGCGGCCCATGAGCCAGAAGTAGCCGTCGGTATCCTTCACCGCGCCGTCGCCGGTGAGGTAGCGGCCGGGGAAGCGGCTCCAGTAGACCTGCTTGTAGCGCGCGTCGTCCTGCCACAGCGTGCGGAGCATGCCGGGCCAGGGCTTGTTGACCACCAGGTAGCCCTTGGTGCCCACAGGAACCGGGTCGCCGTGGTCGTTCACCACGTCGGCGGCGATGCCGGGGAAGGGGCGGGTGGCGGAGCCGGGCTTGGTCGCCACGAGGCCGGGCAGCGGGGCGATCATGATGTGGCCCGTCTCGGTCTGCCACCATGTATCGCAGATCGGCGCCTTGCCCTTGCCGATGACGTCGTTGTACCAGAGCCAGGCCTCGGGGTTGATCGGCTCGCCGACCGTGCCCATGAGGCGGATGGTGGAGAGGTCGCAGGAGTTCGGAAGCTGGTCGCCCCACTTCATGAAGGTGCGGATGGCGGTCGGGGCC
>CAISJD010000177.1 GCA_903885605.1 uncultured Chthonomonas sp.
AGGAGTGTATCGGATGGATGCCTGCCCGGTCTACCCAACCGAGGCCCTCACTGGCTACGTGTGCGCCGTAGTGTATCGGATGGATGCCTGCCCGGTCTACCCAACATCTTACTCGCCGCGTAACTCGCCGCGCCCAGTGTATCGGATGGATGCCTGCCCGGTCTACCCAACGGGTCCGTGGAGACGTTACGAAGGGCGACTAGTGTATCGGATGGATGCCTGCCCGGTCTACCCAACGCCTACGGTGATAGCGATACCTCCCACCTGAGTGTATCGGATGGATGCCTGCCCGGTCTACCCAACCTAGAATGCCAGACGAATCGACAAGCGGCGAGTGTATCGGATGGATGCCTGCCCGGTCTACCCAACACGGGGGCCAGCCGCAACCGTGGCGCAGTGAGTGTATCGGATGGATGCCTGCCCGGTCTACCCAACAACCCGGCTTGAGGTTGACCACGATGTGTCAGTGTATCGGATGGATGCCTGCCCGGTCTACCCAACCGTACCCTCGCGCTTGGGGGGAGTGAGCGCCCGAGTGATGCGCTTGCCGAGCAGAGGTCGATGCGTGAGACAGGGAACGTGCTTGTGCAGGGCGGTGGTGCGGCGGGCGTCTTACGGGGGGTCCTTCCGCTGCGCGTCAGGATGACGTCAAGGGCTACGTCAAGGGCTACGTCAAGGGCTACGGCAAAGGGCAGAGGGCAACGGCAAGGGCTACGTCATGGGCAACGGCAAAGGGCAAAGGGCAACGGCAAGGGCTACGCCATGGGCAACGGCAATGGGCAATGGGCAATGGCAAGGGCTACGCCATGGGCAGCGGCAAGGGCTACGCCATGGGCAACGGCAATGGGCAACGGCGCCCGACCCGCCCATGCCGTCATCCTGAAGCCCCTTCAGGGGCTGAAGGACCCCCCGGAGCTAGGCCGTCACCTCCTCACCTCCTCACCTCCTCAGCTCCTCCCGCCCGCCAACCTGCCGTCTCGCCCCTTCCTGCCACTGGCAGAGCGGCAACCTGGCTAGATGACCGCCGCGCCGGGCCGGGCCCCGACCCGACCGGCACGTATGCGCGTTGTCATCGGAGAGGGCGGTACCCCTCAGCGGGATACGAATCGGGCTCTTCGGGCGTAGTTCACGGCATGGGTACGGGTCGGCGGGCCGATCGGGCGCTCCTTCGTGCCGCCTGCCGGACCGCTATGGCAGGGCCCGGCATTGACTTACGGGCCTGTGGCCGGTAGATTCTACGTAACCCAACGGAGGTGCCGACCTATGTCCACTCCTGTGCTAACGACCGACCTGCCGGGCTTGCCCCGCTTTGCCACAGGCAAGGTGCGCGATGTCTACGACCTGGGCGACAGCCTGCTGCTCGTGGTTTCGGACCGCATTTCCGCCTTCGACTGCGTCATGCCCAGCGGCGTGCCCGACAAGGGCCGCGTCCTCACCCAGATGTCGCTCTACTGGTTCCGCGCCCTGCGCCCGCTGGTGGCCACCCACTGCATCACCACGGACCTGGACTTCATCTGCGCCCGCGTGGCCGAGGCCGGTTGCACCGTGACCGACGAGACGCGGGCCATGCTGGCGGGCCGCTCGATGCTGGCGGTGAAGGCCGAGATGTTCCCGGTGGAGTGCGTTGTGCGCGGCTACCTGGCGGGTTCGCTCTGGGGCGAGTACAAGGCCGCCGGCGGCCCGGGGCGCGACGCGGTGGTGCACGGGCTGGCGCTGCCGGCGGGCTTGCGCGAGTGCGACAAGCTGCCGGAGCCCATCTTTACGCCCAGCACCAAGGCCGAGACGGGCCACGATATGAACATCGGCATGGAGGAGATGCGGGAAATCGTCGGCGCCGAGACCGCCGACCGGCTGGCCTCGGTCTCCGTGGAGATCTACAAGGCCGCCGCCGACCGCGCCCTGACCCGCGGCATCATCATCGCCGACACGAAGTTCGAGCTGGGCCTCCACAAGGGCTCGCTGACGCTGGCCGATGAGGCCCTCACCCCCGACTCCTCGCGGTTCTGGGACGCCGAGCTCTACGAGCCGGGCCGATCCCAGCCGTCGTTCGATAAGCAGTACCTGCGCGACTGGCTCACGGCGTCCGGATGGAACAAGGAGCCGCCCGCTCCCAGTCTTCCCGAGGATGTAGTTCAGCGCACCGCCGACAAGTACCGCGAAGCCTACCGGCGCATCACGGGCTTCGGCCTGTAGGCCGCGCCGCCGCGTTTCCGCTCTGTTCAGGTGGGCTCAGCCCACGGAGGTCTACCCTACATGGTCAGGTTGTACCCAGCCCCGGCGCTCTGGCGCGGGTTCCTTGCGGCGGCGGCCCTCACGGCTGCGACGTCCGCCATCGCCGGACCGATGACGCGCGCCGGCGGCGGCTCGAGGCCTTCCACCGCTTCGTGGGCGGCCATGGCGCGGAGCGGCTTCGTGGCCCCCGTCCAGGCTCCCGAGCGCGATGCCTGGTCGCGCCTGAACCGGGCGTCCGGCGGCGATGAGGGCCTCTACCTTGCGCCTCCGGCGGAGGCGGCGAAGGGCGCGCATCCTCTCTCTCCGCAGGATGCCGGTACCGGGTTCGCGGGCGTCGACATGCGCAAGTCGGCCACGGCGCCGCCCGATACCGTCGGAGCCATGGGGCCCGCGCACTACCTGCAGCTGGTGAACTGCCTGGCGTCTGTGTATGACCGGAGCGGCGTCCAGGTGGGTTCCAGCGTCTCGCTGGCCGCCTTCTTCGAGGTCGACGGCGGCTACCCGCACAACGGCATCGGCAATCCCCGCGTCATCTACGATCGCCTCACGTCGCGCTTCTTTGCCGCGGCGCTGGAGTTCGGCGACCCATACGGAGCGAACAACCAGATCATCCTGGCCGTGTCGCGCACGCCGGACCCCACCGGCGTCTGGGACCGTTACGTGATCCCGGTGGGCGTGAAGACGGCGCTGAGCGACTACCCGACCCTGGGCGTCGATGCAGAGGGCGTCTACTTCGGCATCACCATCGTCGGCGCGACGAGCACCTACACCCGCATCGCCGCCACGCCGAAGGCGCCGCTGGTTGCCGCTTCGCCCGCGCTGGGCTCGGTCTGGGTCTCGGGCGACATCACGGACATGTACGGCACTCCGGCGCCCGCCGTGAACATGGATGCCGCGCCGGTAGGCGGTCGGGCCTGGTTTGCGGCGTCCAGCACGACTATGTACGGCAACTTCACGCTTCGGTACCTCACCTGGAGCGGCGGCTCGCCGACGCTGAGCGATCTCGTAACGGTCTCGACGCCCGCCTACGGGGCCACGGCGCAGCAGTTCGCACCGGCCCTGGGGTCGACCCATCCAGTATATGCCGGCAATGATCGCATCCAGTCCGCCACGCTGCGCGGCGACCGGCTCTGGGCCTGCCGCAGCGTCTCAATCAACACCAATGGCGGAGCCGATCAGAGCGACCGGCTCGGCGGCGAGTGGCTCTCGGTATCGGTGCAGACCACGACGCCCGTCCTCGCCCAGAACGGCCGCGTCTACGATGCCGGCGTCACGAACCCGCGCTCTTACTACTGCCCCAGCATCATGGTGACGGGCCAGGGCCACGTTGCCCTCGCCTTCTCGGGCAGCTCGGCCGCCGAGTATGTGGGCGTCTTTACCTGCGGCCGCCTGGCCGGTGACCCGTCGGGAGCCATGCAGGGCGTGACCCAGGTCGTGCCGGGCCTCGCCGCCTATGACGTGCTGGTCGGCGCGACCAATCGCTGGGGCCACTACGGCGGCATCGCGCTGGACCCGAACGACGACATGACCGTCTGGTCCACCCAGGAGTTCGCTTCCGAGACCGACCTCTGGGGCACCCGGATCACGTCGCTCCGCGCCCCGGCGCCGACCGTGGCGAGCCCCGGCGGCGCCGCACAGCAGAACAGCACAGGCGTCACGCTGGATGTCACCGGCACCGGGTTCTTTGATCCTGGCGCCGGGTTCGCCTCCCGCCCGACCGCGCAGCTCACCGGCGGCGCCGTCAACGGCATCAGCAACGTGACGGTCGCGGTCCTGAGCGCCACGTCGGCACGTATCACCTTCGATATCTCCGACCCGGCCACGCCCGGCCCGCGTGACGTCGTCTTCACCAACCCCGATGGCCGGTCGGCCACGGCCGTGGCGGGCTTCACGGTGATTGAGAAGCCCAGGATCGCGACCAAGCTCTTCGCGCCGGACCGGATCGGTGTCATCACCGAGGAGGTTGCGTTGAAGGGTTACCTCTACGTTGATGCCACCAGCGCACCCCTCGCCGGGCGGACGCTCTCCTTCGCGGTAGCCGGCACTCACGTGGGCGACGCCGTGACCGACGCCACCGGCGCCGCCGCGCTCCTCTGGGCCATCACCGACGGCCCGG
>CAISJD010000178.1 GCA_903885605.1 uncultured Chthonomonas sp.
CCGTGCCCTCAGTGAAAAGGTCGTACTCCGAGGAGCTTTCGCCCATTGCGTTCATGCCGAACTTGGAGCCCCCAAACCAATACTCCATCCTCCTGACCGACGGCTGGCCACGGCCCGGCTGGCCGTTGCCGATCCACGCGATCTGCGTTTCCAGCCCGAACGAAGATCCCTGTAGCAGGATGCCGGGACGGTGTTCGGGATCCTCTATCTTCAGTGGCGTTCCGGTCGACCACTCCAGAGTCCACTCCAATGGCGCCGCGACGTCATGGCCGTGGACCACGTCCTGGTACGTGCCGAGCTCCACGAGGCTCCGGTCATCACCGAGGTTCAGCACCTGCTTGCGGTCCGTGGACTCGGCCGTCTGCTTTAGCATGAGTAGCAGTTGCAGCAAGCTGGTCTTGCCGGAGCTGTTGCTGCCGAACAACACCGTGATGTCGGCCAGCCGCATGCTGTCGATGCGGTCCCAGGACTTGAAGCCGCGTACACCCAGTCGCGTGATCATAGCTCAAGGACCCCCTGTTGCGGTTCGGACGAGCGCACCACCTGCGCGAGTCGGTTGGTCTCGGGCCGGCTCTGAACGATGCCGTTATAGCCCAGCGCCTCGGCGGTGCGCTTCTTCCGCTCACACAGGGTGGTGAGGCTGTAGCAGAGCTCCAGGGCGACCTCGGCTCTTGCGCCCAGTTCTCGAACCACGAAGGGGGTCAGCCCCTCTCGCAGCCAATCCAGCGCTTTTCCGACGCGGTCATGGTTCGTGATCGCCATCCGCTATCGCTCCTCCTCGTTGAGTTCGTCCCGCAACCGATCCATGCCGGTGAGCAGCATGCGGTAACTCGCCGACCGATTGTTTCGCCCCAAGTGAGGTCCGATCCTGCGCGCCCCTGATACCTTCTGGAACTCCTTGACCAGTTCCGTCAGCGCTTGAGCGGGCCCGGTGATGGCGTCGGGATCGCGGAACCTGGATCGTTTCGCCTTCTGCACGAAGCGCTCTTCGTTGAGCTCATAGGCGCGGGCTACGGCTTTTGGATCCCCGAAGTACCAGGCTTCGAGTTCCTGGCACGCTATACGCACCAGTGTCTCGGGCCTCCCGGCCTCGGCACAGAGAGCCGCCAGGCGTCGCTTCAGGGCCAGGCAGTCGGCCCCGTCGTTGTCCCGGATGATACAGAAGCGCACACCCGGCTCGGTCCATGCGCGAAGCTTCCGCGGGATGCTCTTCTCAAGGTCCTGCTTGCCCTCGTGCGGCACGCACTGGAAGCTCAGGCCTGGGTAGAGCCTTGGGAGCAGGGCCTCCAGCAGGACCTTCATCGATGGCTCCTCGAGCAGGAACACGACACGGCTCACCGAGGGCCTGCCCCATCGAACAACCCCTGCTTCCATAGCGCCCCGGGCGGATCACCCTCCGCGACGAGCGCCCGGAGCAGCTTACAATCCGATGCGCGCCTTGCCGTCGCAAAGCCGTCCTGCTTCACCAGCCAGAATATCTCCTCGAGCTTTGCGCCGTTCAGGAGCTCCGGTGAGTGCGTGGACATGAACACCTGTCCGCCGCGCCGCGCGTAGTCGCGGAACTCCTCGACGAGTTCATGCATGAACTCGGGGTAGAGCTGGTTCTCCGGCTCCTCAACCGCCAGCAGCGGGTGTGGCCTCGGGTCGTAGAGCAACACCAGGTACGCGAACATCTTGATCGTGCCGTCGGAGACGTAGCGAGCGATGAAGGGGTCCTTAAAGCTCCCTTCCTGGAAGCGGAGGACCAGCCGGCCGTCCTCTGTGGTCTTCGCCTCGACACGGCTTACACCCGGAACACGCTCGCTCATCTTCGTCAGGATCTGGCCGAAGAGGTCGGGGTGGTGCTCGTGGAGGTACAGGGCAACCTGCGGTATGTTGTCGCCGCTTGCCGAGAGATGCTCGGAGTAGCCTGCCTCGGAGCTTGGCCGCGCATCGCTGATGTGGAAGTCGGAGATCTGCCAGGTCTCTATCAGGCTGCGAAACTCCGCGACGACGCGGAACTCCTTGAACTGTCCCAGCCCCTTGATGGCCAGGACGCTGGGATCCTCGAGTTGGTACTCTTCCCGTTTCTCCAGCACGCCTTCCTGCCCATAGGCGGCCTCGTTCGTGATGGCAGACCCGCGCCCGCGAGCGAAATCCACGAAGTGCCACGGCCTACCATACTGGCCGCGCCGGAACTTCAGAACCTCGCGATGGACGACCGGGCGGCCCGCATCCTCGGCGATCTCCAACTGGTAGGTCGCCAACCGCCCTCCGCTCTCTCGGAACCTGATGGTGATAGCGATGGGGCCGCTCTCTCCGCGGCTGACCAGTTCGCGGAACCCCCCGCGCCGGGCGACGGCCGCGCCGACATTCTGTGTCAACGCATCCTTGAGGAAGCTGAACAGGTCAAAGAGCGTGCTCTTCCCCGACCCGTTGGCGCCGACCACCACGCAGAACTCGGGTAGGTCGCTGAGCGCGGCGTCCTTGAACAGCCGGTAGTTCTTGATCTCGATGGCTTCGATCCGCATGCCTAATCCCCGATCTCGTCAAACAGCGTGCCCTGCACGACCCTCGGTTTCCGATCCTCATGCGCGAGCCGGTTGATCTCGGGCCAGCTCTGAACGAGGCCGTTATAGGCCAGCGCCTCGGTTGCGCGCTTCTTGCGCTCGCACAGGGTGTAGAGGCGGTAGCAGAGCTCGCGGGCCACTTCGGCCTTGGCGCCCAGCTTGGCGACGAGGTCGGCCGCCGCGCCTTCACCGCCGCCGGCAAGCACGCGGACCAGGTGGTGGACGATCTCCCAGGCCGTGAGCCGAGGGTCTTTCGCCGGGTCCCAGTCTGCGGGAAGCTCCTCGGGCCGGAGCAGGCGCACCTTGCCGCGCTTCGACTCCAGGATGCCGGCGTCGACCATGCCGGCGACGCTCGTGTTCTTGGACTTGGAGAGCTGCTCGGCCACGCCGTACTCACCCTCGGCGAAGCCCTGCTGCTCGAACCAGGTCAGCGCCCAACGGCTATCTGCGTCGAAGTCGCCCTCCTGCTCGGCCAGCGCCTCGTCGAGGGTCTGGTTGATGAGCGCCAGCGCCTCGCGCACGGTGAGCGGGTTGCCCTCGGCGTCGAGCACCCTGGCGTAGCGGGTGTAGACCGCCATGCCCGGGCCGATGGCCGCCTGCGCCAGGTCCACCGGAGCGATGTTGCCGCGCTGGAGGTAGGCGAGCGCCACGGGCAGCTCGGACTTGAGCGCGGTGACGAACTCACGGCGCGTGGCGGCGGGTGCATCGGCGGCCCGCTTGCGGCAGACGAGGACGATGCTGGAGGCCAGGGCGTTGGTGCCTATGCCGATCGACCGGGCACTACGCTCAGTGCGCATGGGCCAGGTGCCGCTGATACTGAAGCCCGCACGGATGACGGCCTCTAGAAAGGTCTCCCAGCCGGTGGAGTAGGAAGCAGGGGTTAGGAGCTGGGAGCTAGCCGCGCTTGTCTCTAGCTCCTGAGATCTGCTTCCTATCTCCTGCTGCTTGAAGGCGTAGTAGATGGTGACCGGGAAGCCGGGATGCGCCTGCTCGGCCAGGCGGCGCATGGCCTGCGTCATGCCGTTCAGGAAAAAGGCTTCGGCCTTCTCCTGGCCGCCGTGGCGGTAGGGCGTAGCCACCAGCTCCTCGGCCTTGGGCACGGCAAGCGTGGTAAAGAGGTCGGGGAAGACGGGCCGCAGGGAGCGGCGCAGCCAGACGTAGAAGAAGTCGGAGAGGTCGGCGTAGCCGATGTTGTCGTAGTAGGGCGGGTCGGTCGAGACGAGCTTGCCCGCGCTGATGGATTGGGCTGCAGCATCGGATTGCGTGGATCCGCCGGTTCCCGTGATTGGGAGCGCATCCATAGCTTTTGCCGCCCACTCAATGCCTCCCATCCAATTTCCACTGGTGGTTCCAAAAGGTGGCGCCTCTGCGTAGTCCCAAGTCATAGGCAGTGCCTGGCGTGCGAACGTGCCACGAATAAAGCCATCCGCTGGCGTAGCGATTACCGACCAATAGTTGGCTGCATAGTCAACGGCGCACCCCAAATACACCCCAACCGCCTCGGCGTAAGCCAGCGCGCCGGTACCGCCTTCGCGGAGGGGGATGGCATCCTGGGAGCGCGGGCGTCCCGCCCGCTCCTCGTCGCCACCACCACCTCGCCGACCCAACGACGAGTACCCCCACTCCTCGGGCTCCGCGCACAACCCCGCCTTCACCGGGTTCCACTCGATGTACTCCGTCGCCCGAGCGAAGTGCGTCTCGTCGCGGATAGCACGGTCGTAGTACTCCTCCTGCCAGAACGCTCCGGAACGGCCCAGGATCCGGTTCGCCTCCTTGGCGGTAAAGGACTTCCACGAGTGGACGATCGAGGAGAGGCTGTAGCCATGCAGCGGCGTCGCGAGCACGTGGACGTGGCTGGGCATGACCACCCACGCGTGGAGCCGGTAGCGCTCACCGTCGAAGTGCAGCAGCGCGTCCTCGACCATCGCGGCGATCTCGGGGTGGCGCAGGGAGCACTCGCCGCGTCCTGCGTCGAGGGCGGCTTCGATGCGCTTGCGCCGATCGAGCGCCTCGGCGTCCGACGGCAGGCCGCTTGCCTCCCGGCGCCAACGCTCAAGCACCTCGCTCGGGAGGCTATCGTGGAGGCGGAAGGTGATGGATTGCGGGGTCTCGCCGGCTTCGTAGTGAGGAAGGTAACCGCGGGAGTGCCAGGGCTGTTGCGGGCGGGAGGTCGGCGCCCCATCGGAGGGCGAGGTAAGCGGGCGGGAGGTCGGCGCCCCATCGGAGGGCGAGGTAAGCGGGCGGGAGGTCGGCGCCCCATCGGAGGGCGAGGTAAGCGGGCGAGACGCCCGCGCTCCCAGGTAGTCTGCTTTGATGCGTTCGCGCGCCTCGCCCACCAGGTCCGAGAAGGTCGTCAGGGCCACGAGCTGGCGAGGCGTGAAGAGGTCGCCATAAGTCGTCAGGCCGTAGAGAGGCGGCGAGAACCAGCGCGGGTTGTCCGGCATGGCGACATCCGGCTTCCACGCGGGCATGGCCCTGCCCGCAGCCGCCTCGTGCTCAGGCGTGGGAGCCAAGTAGACTCGGCCGCGACTCCCCTCGGTTACGATGGCCATGAGCCGTGTCCCCATTCGCCCGGACTGTGCTTCGGTGTAGATGAAGGCAGGCTCGATTGGAGTTGCGGACATCAGGCACCTGAAGTTCGCCCCGCGAGAGAGCTTGGTCCCGCTCTTTGCCGCCTCCGCGTCCTTCGGCTTGCCCACCTTGACCGTGAAGCGGTAGCCGCCGTTCTCGATCACCGGCTCAACGTAGGCCTCCTTACCCGCCTTGGTGGAAAGCATGAAGGTGGAGACGAGCGGCACATCGACCTGGGCGAAGGCGGGGTTGGGGCTCTTGACGGTGCGCGCCCAGAGCCAGGCGATGACGGTGAGCTGCTTGCCCACATAGGGCTTGAGGTCCGGGCGCTCGGCGGCCATCTCGGCGGTGACGGCAACCTTCGGGTAGAGGTGGCCGATGCGCCTCTCGGCCTCGTCGCGCATCCACTGACCGTAATAGCGCACGTCCTCGGCGAGACCCTGCGCGCCCTTCCACTCACGGGCGAACAGGTTCTTGTCCTTGCGCGCCTCGGGGTTCACCGGCGGCTTGCCCGCGAACCTCGGAGGGATCTCGATCATCGCCTTGTTGATGAGCACGGCCACGGGGTTGAGGTCGCTGGCGTAGCTCTCCAGGCC
>CAISJD010000179.1 GCA_903885605.1 uncultured Chthonomonas sp.
ACGCACCAACCTCAGACGCACCAGCGCCCCCGGAGGCTTCGGCCAAAGGGGGCGCTTCTTCGTCTGGTCCGACTTGTCCGACAAGTCCGGCAAGTCCGGCGCCTTTGACATCATGCAGGAACTCGCGTCAGGCGCGCCGAAGCCCTGCGTCGGGATGCCCCGCATGGATGGGCTCCCCGTGGTGGCCGATATGGAGGCTCCTATGTTTCGTGCAAACCGATCGGTGGTATGCGCCGCGCCGGCCGCCTTGCTGGCCGCCTGTGCGGCGGTGGCGAACGCCCAGTCCGTGCTGGTGGTCCCGGTCAGCGCCAACGGCCTGGTCTTTGACCGCCACGGCCACAGGCTCTGGGCCACCGTGGGCTCCGGCGGCGGCGCCATGGCGAACAGCGTGGTGAGCATCGATCCGGACACGGGTGGCGTTGGGAAGCCGACCTATATCGGCAGCGAACCGGGCCGGCTTGTGGTGTCGGACAAGGGCAAGTACCTCTACGTAGTCGTCACGGACGGGCGTTCGGTCCGGCGCTTCGACATCGCCAAGCAGGAGGCGGGCCTGCAGTTCCCGGTCGGCGAGGGGCTGGCGGTCACCGCGCTGGCGACCATGCCCGGCGCCCCCGACGCCGTCGTGATCATGCGCCGCCGCCCCGGCATCAGTCCCAATGACGCGGGGGTGGCCGTCTACGACAACGGGCAGCCACGCCCCAAGACGGTCGGCGCCGGGCACCACCTGGCTCCCGGCATCCATCCGACGCGGTTGTTCGGGTACGAGAACCAGATCTCGTCCTGGGCATTTACGACCGTCAACCTCACCAAGGAGGGGGCCGAGGGCGGCGGCTCCACAGGTAGCCTGCTGTCGGGGAACGTGGGGCTCGGGAGTAGCGCGAACGGGCTGATCGTGGCCGGCAGCGCGAATGTGATCGACCCCGAGGCGCGGCAGTCGGTGGGCTCCATACCCGGCGGCGAGGGATGGCTCACCCTGGACGCCCAGACCGGCCGTGCGCTTCGGCTCAGCGGCGGCAAGAACCAGTTCCTCCTGACGGCCTACGACCTCAAGACGTTCGTCGAGGTCGGGTCCGTACCGATCACGAACGTCGGCGCCGCCGGCGGGCCCGGCCAGCTCCTGCGGTGCGATGAGAAGACGCTGGCCTTCTCGGCCGGCGACCGGATCGTGATCCTGAAGCTGGAGGTCGGGCCGAAGCTGCCCCAGGTCGACCTGAGCGTCTCGCGCTCGGCTCTCCCCGCCCCGTTGCCCAGGGACGGCCGGCTGAAGTACACGCTGACCGTCACGAACGACAGCCCGTTTGCCTGCACCGGGGTTCACCTCACCGACGCGCTGCCCGCCGCCGCCGAGGTGCTGGGCACGAAGCTGAGCCAGGGCAGCGGCGTCACGGCCGACCACATCTTCCGCGCGGACCTGGGCTCCCTGAAGGCCGGAGCCAGGGCCACCGTGGAGGTCTCGCTCCAGCTGAACCGGCCCGACGACCTCGCTTTCACCGCCGTGGTGCGTGGCTTCGAGCCCGACCCCTCGACGGCCAACAACATCAGCGCCGCCGCCCCGCCGCAGCTGACCGTCGCGCTGCCCGACCTCGCCGGTGCGTGGCGCGGGCTTGAGCAGCGCTCCGTCGGCGCCGGTATCGACCTCCGGGCAGGCATCCGCGGTGTCCTCGAGATCGCCAACCTCGGCGACCGGCCATCGGTGCCGTGCCTGGTTCGCTTCTACCTCTCGTCCGGCCCGCGGCTGGTGGTCTCCATGTCGCAGCTACTCCAGGAAGTGACGATACCCGCGCTGGTCAAGGGTCGGTCGTTCATGGCGAACCTGGAGGCTCCGCTGGAGCGCGGCGACGACGCCACCGGCCTCTATGTGATCGCGGTGATCGATCCCGGCAGCGTCGTCGCGGAGAAGTCCAAGGACAACAACGTGGTGGGCGCGCGCATCCCGTAGCCGTCGCCTGCCACGGCGCCCCCCCGTCGCCTACGCCGGGGGCGCCTCCCACTCGGCGTAGCGTTGCCGGATGCGGCGCATATGGTACGCCACGTTGGCGGAACTGCAGCCCAGCGCCGCGCCGGCCTCGCGCCACGTGCGGCCGGCCATAAGTTGCGCCAGCACGGCGCGCTGGGCTCCCTGCAGGCTCTGTAGGAACTCCCGGGCGGCGACGCGTTCGATCACGGCCTCGGGGTTGCCGTGGGGGCTGGGGGTGTCGTCTGCCTCAGGCAGCGGCTCGGTACGGCGCACGCGGCGGCGGCGTACGGCATCCAGGAGGCGCCAGCGCGCGTGGCGGATCAGGAACTGCTCGGGGCTGCCGATGGTGATGTCCAGGTCGGGCAACGCCTCCAGCAGGCCTGCCCAGGCCTCCTGCTGCAGGTCGTCGGCCTCCTCGCCGGTCACCCGGGCGTAGTGGCGCGCCATGCCTCGAAGGCGGGGCCGGACGATCTCGGTTATCTGGTCAATGGCGCGCGGGTCGCCCAGGCGTGCGCGCTGGTACGGTTCGTGGGGCAACGGTCTCTCCCTTGGCTGGGCCGGCGAAAACGGCGTGCTCCTGCGAGGAGACGTCGCCGCCCAATGGGATGAGCCCGTTCGGCGCCGATGTGTGTCGGCGACCGGTTGCGGCCGGCGCCGGTACGAACCGGCGACCGGATGGGATGAGTTGGGGAGCCCTCTTTGGGGCGGCGGCGTCAGGCCAGGCGGGGCTGGCGGCTGGTGTTGGGGAATCGGTCAATCATCGCTTGGTCCTCCCTCTGCGCGGGCGCGATCCGGCATGGCGCGGCGCCCGGTCAACGGCCCTATCGCACCGGGCGCGGCCACTGCTAAAGGAATCTACCGCCAATCTGTCCAATAGCGGGCAGGAAGCGCCGATCTGTGGGACGATACCCCGGAGAAGGCCGCGCTCAAAGGGGGATCCAGAATGAACACGGTTCGTTTCGTCTCAGCGCATGTGGATCGCATCGACCGCAACGCCTCGCTGCCCGCCAAGTTCGGCCGCATGCTGACGGCCTGCAAGCTGGAGGACCGCTTCGCCGGCAAGCGCGTCTGCGTCAAGATGCACGTGGGCGGCGACATCGGCTTCTACACCATCCACCCGCTCTTCGTCCGCATGGTGGTCGAGGCCGTGCGCAAGGCCGGGGGGCACCCCTTCCTGGCTGACGGCTCCTTCTCCACCGACGCGGCCGTGGCCCGGGGCTACACGCCGGAGGTGGTGGGAGCGCGCGTTGTGGGCGCCGGCGGCGAGCACGACAAGTACAAGTACGTCCGCGAGACGTCGGTACCGGGCCTTGAGACCATCGAGGTGTCGGGCAACATCGTGGACGCCGACGCGCTCATCGTGCTGAGCCACGGCAAGGGGCACGGCTGCACCGGCTACGGCGGCGCCATCAAGAACATCGCCATGGGTTGCGTCAGCTACGGGACGCGCGGGAAGATCCACGCGCTCATGGGCAGCCACTTCGACTGGGACGGCGACCTCTGCACCCGATGCGAGCAGTGCGTGGCCGGATGCCCCACCGGCGCGGTGGCCTTCAACAGCGAGGGGCAGCTGGGCATCAACGCCCACCACTGCCGCTACTGCCTCCACTGCACACGGTCGTGCCCGACCGGCGCCCTGACCATGGACCACCCGGAGGGCAAGTTCCAGAAGTTCCAGGCAGGCATGGCCGCCGTCTGTCGCTCCGTCCTCGGCTCGTTCGGCCCCGGCGATGTCACCTACATGACGCTGCTGATGAACATCACGCCGCTCTGCGACTGCTGGGGCTTCTCCACCCGGCCGCTGGTGCCCGACATCGGCATCCTGCAGTCCGACAACATCGTAGCCATCGAGCAGGCTTCGCTGGACATGGTGCGCACGGAGGACTTGATCCCCTGCACCGTGCCGGACCAGTTCCGCCCGCTGGGCGAGACGGGGCACCTCTTTGAGCGCTTGCACGGCAAGGATCCCTACGAGCAGGTGCGTCAGTGCACCGCCGCGGGGCTCGGCGTGCCGGAGTATGAGATCGACGAGATAGAGTAGTCCGATCCGCGGGTCCCGACGTCGCCCACGGCGCCGGGACCCCGGGTCGGAGGCCTACTTGGGCCGGCTCAGCGTCCGGTCGGCCAGGAAGTCCTTGCGGTACTTCATGGCCGTGATGATCTCACGCTCGTACTGCCCGGCCTCGGCGAGTGTGGTGAGCCCCTTCTCGCGCATCAGCTTGCCCACGACGGCGGGCAGGGGATCCAGCGTTCCCCGGTTCACCTTGCGGTCGTACAGCGTCGCCAGCCCCGCCTCGGACCGAATGACGTCGCTCACCTTGCCGACCACGGCGCTCTCCGGCGGGCCGACCGTCAGGACGTCCTCGCCGGGCCAGTAGTGGGCCTTGGCCACGCGAAGCTGCGAGCGCCGGAACGCCGGGCTCTTCCTGCCTGCCCGCCCGAACACAGCGGTCAGGCGCTTGTCGTCGATCACCTTCTGCACCGCGTCGGCGCCCGAAAGCTCCGCGCCGGTGGCCGGATCGATCACGGTCAGGATGCCGGTGGGGGAGACGTCGATCCCGTAGGCGCGGAAGTCCTGCTGGAAGGCTTCCGGGTTGCCGGATCGCTCGTCGGCAAGGACCTCCAGCAGTGATCGGTCGCCCTTCTCGCCCGTGATGAACTGGATGAAGCCGATGGAGACGTAGCCCGTGTCGTAGGTGTTGATGGCGTCGAAGCCGCCCTCCAGCGCCGAGACCGCCCGCATGACGCGTGCCTCGGTCTCCGTCAGCCCCGCCGCATCGAAGAGGCCGGAGATCTCCGCCTCCTGCATGGCGCGGATGGGCGTGCCGGGATCCATGACGCCGCTGGAGAACCGGTAGTAGGCGTAGCGAGGCCGCACGGCGACGTGGTCCACCATCTGGACGCGGTCGCCCTCACCGAAGTTTACCGTGTGCCGCATGGGCGCTACGGCCGAGGCGAACGACGGCGGGTTGCCCAGGGCGGCCACCATGGCGGCGGGCGCCGGTCCGGGGTGCGGAGCCGGCGTTGCCGTGTGCGCCGGCGGTGCGCCGTTGGCCGCGTCGGCTGCAGCCTGCGCGACGGCTCGGTCGTAGGCCACCTTGGCCGCCACCCATGCCTCCCACGACGCCCGGTCCGGAGCGGCCGCAGCGTCGGTGGTGGGCGGGATCAGGGCCGGCGCCACGGCCTTCTGGTAGTCCCATAGCCAGCGCGAGGCCTGGGTGGTGAGGCGCACCTGCCATACTTCGCGCTTCGGCGAGGTGGTTGCGGGTTCGGCGGCGTAGCGGCCCGGTTCCGCCCAGTAGGCCACCAGCGTCGCCTTCTCCGCGTCGGAGAACTGGGCCTGAGGGCGCGCGCCCGGCGGTGCGGCGAAGAGGAGCGTTGCGGCGGCGATGGCGGCGGGGTTCAGCATCGCGGGGCCAGCGCCTTGCGCAGGTAGGCTCCGGTGTGGCTCTCGGCCACCGCCGCCACGTCCTCCGGCGTGCCCTGCGCCACGATGGCGCCGCCTCGGGCGCCTCCCTCGGGGCCGAGGTCGATCACGTAGTCGGCTGTCTTGATCACGTCGATGTTGTGTTCGATCACCAGCACGGTGCTGCCCGCGTCCACCAGCCTGCCGAGCACCTGCAGCAGGTGCTCCACATCGGCGAAGTGGAGGCCTGTGGTGGGCTCGTCCAGGATATAGAGCGTGCGTGAGGTGCCCCGCTTCGCCAGTTCGGCTGCCAGCTTGATGCGCTGCGCCTCGCCGCCGGAGAGCGTGGTGGCCGGCTGGCCCAGGCGGATGTAGCCCAGTCCCACGTCGCGGAGCGTGGTGAGCTTGCGGCTGATGGCGGGCACGGCCTCGAAGAAGGCGCAGGCCTCGGTGACCGTCATGTTCAGTACGTCGGCGATGCTCTTCCCCTTGTAGTGGGCCTCCAGCGTCTCGCGGTTGTACCGCTTGCCCTTGCAGACCTCGCAGGGGACGTAGACATCGGGCAGGAAGTGCATCTCGATCTTGATGATGCCGTCTCCCTTGCAGGCCTCGCACCGGCCGCCCTTCACGTTGAAGGAGAAGCGCCCGGGCTCGTATCCTCGCACCCGCGCGTCCTGCGTGGCGGCGAAGAGCGTGCGGATGCGGTCGAACGCGCCGGTGTAGGTCGCCGGGTTGCTCCGGGGCGTCCGGCCGATGGGGGACTGGTCGATGTCGATCACGCGGTCGATCTGGTCGATCCCGACGATCTCCTCATGCGCGGCCCAGGAGGCGCGGCTGCCGTAGAACCGTGACATGAGCCGGGGGAAGAGCGTCTCCTGGATCAGCGTCGACTTGCCGGAGCCCGACACGCCCGTGACGCAGACGAAGAGGCCCAGCGGGATGCGCACCGTCAGGTTCTGCAGGTTGTGCGCCGTCGCGCCGCGTATCTCGATCCATCGGCCGCCCTCGTCGGCCATCTGCGGCGGCCGACGCACCAGCGGGGCTTCGATGGACCGGGCGCCGGAGAGGAACTGCCCCGTGATCGATCCCTCGGCCGCACGGATGTCCTCGATGCTTCCCTGCGCCACCACGTAGCCGCCATGCTCGCCGGCGCCGGGGCCGATGTCGATGATGTGGTCCGCAGCCATCATCGTCTCTTCGTCGTGCTCGACGACGATGATGGTGTTGCCGAGGTCGCGCAGGCTCTCCAGCGTCGTGATCAGGCGCGCGTTGTCGCGCTGGTGCAGGCCGATGCTCGGCTCATCTAATATGTATAGGACGCCCATCAGGCCCGAGCCGATCTGGGTGGCCAGCCGGATGCGCTGCGCCTCGCCGCCGGCCAGCGTCGCTGCGCCTCGGTCCAGCGTCAGGTAGTCGAGCCCCACATCCATCAGGAAGCCCAGCCGGGTGCGAATCTCCTTGAGAATCTGGTGGGCAATCGTCCGCTCGCGGCCGCGTAGCTCCAGCCCGCCAAGCCACTGCAGCGCGTCGGCAATCGACATGGCGGTGATGTGCGAGATGCTCAACTCGTTGATAGTGACGGCCAGGATCTCCGGCTTCAGGCGCGCCCCCTGGCAGGCCGGACAGGGGCGCGCGGTCCGATAGCGCTCCAGGTCGTCCTTGATCCAGTCGCTGGTGGTGTCGTCGTACCGGCGTTGGAGCATCTTCACAACGCCGCCGTAGTCGGTATCGAAGGTGCGCGTGCGCCCGAACCGGTTGCGGAACTTAACCGAAATGTTGCCAGGCACGCCGTACATCAGCGCCTGCTTCTGCTCGGGCTTCAGCTTGCCGATGGGCGTGTCCAGATCAAATCCGTAGCGGTCTGCCACGCCCTGGAAGGTGGCGAGCAGGTAGTCGCCGTAGCTGGCGCCCGGGGTCTTGGGCATCACCGCGGCCAGGGCGCCGCCTCGAATGCTCTGCGCGGGGTCATCGACGATGCGATCGGGGTCGAACTCGGTCTTGCATCCCAGGCCATGGCATTCCGGGCACGCGCCGTAGGGGCTGTTGAAGGAGAAGCTCCGGGGCGCCACCTCCTCCATGCTGATCCCGCACTCAGTGCAGGCGAAGTGCTCGGAGAAGAGGATGTCCTCTCCCGGTTGGGCGTCCTCGCCCGAGGGCATCACCACCACGGCTACGGTGCCCTCGCCCTTCTTCAGGGCGGTCTCCAGCGAGTCCGCCAGCCGGCGACCCAGGTCGGGCCGTATGACGAGCCGGTCGACTACCACATCGATCCAGTGCTGCTTGTAGCGGTCCAGGTCGGGCGTCTCGTCGCTGGTCAGGTCGAGCAGCCGACCGTCGATCCGGACGCGGGCGAAACCCTCCTTGCGGATCTCCTCAATCTCCTTGCGGTACTCGCCCTTGCGGCCCCGGACCACGGGCGCGAGGAGCAGGATCCGCTCGCCGTCGCCCAGGGCCAGAATCTGGTCCACCATCTGCTCCACGGTCTGCTGTGCGATGGTGCGGCCGCACTTGGTGCAGTGCGGGTGGCCGATGCGCGCGAAGAGGAGGCGGAGGTAGTCATAGACCTCGGTGACGGTTCCCACCGTGGAGCGCGGGTTGCGGCTGGTCGACTTCTGGTCGATGGCCACGGCGGGCGAGAGGCCCTCGATGGAGTCGAGGTCGGGCTTGTCCATCTGGCCCAGGAACTGCCGGGCGTACGAGGAGAGGCTCTCCACGTAGCGGCGCTGCCCCTCGGCGTAGAGTGTATCGAATGCCAGCGACGACTTCCCTGAACCCGACAGCCCGGTGATGACCACGAGCTGATCGCGCGGGATTTCGATATCGATGTTCTTGAGGTTGTTCTGGCGAGCGCCCCGGATAATGATGCTGCCCATGCTCATGAGTCGGCCCCGTCTGTCTCTGCGTTGGGGATCATGCTACCTGACTGGGCCAAGGCTCGGCCCGACCCGCGAGTCCCGGGGCAGCCCTCGTCGCCGGCGCTCGGGGACGCTAAGAGCCCTTGGCCGCGCCGCCCTTGTTAATCGCGTCGGCCAGCTTCTCAGCATCCGCCTTCACCCAGATCGGATCGATGGTGAGGCTGCTCACGTCCATGTGGACCATCTTGGGGCAGGTGATGACCTCGTCGCTCAGCACGAAGACCAGGCGCTCCTGCTCATGCTCACGCGAGAACTGCCAGTAACGCGAACGGCCCTCGTCGCTCAGTCCCACGTGGACCACGAAGTAGGTGCGCTCAAGGAAGGGGTCTTTGCGCTCTTCGACCTGCGCCGAGGTGAAGTGCACGCCCGTAAGGACCACGGGGCTGTTGCGCATCACCTCCTCCAGCGGAACCAGGCGCCCGCCGGCGGCGCGGTTGTTGATGGACGCTACCTGGCCTCGGTCGTCGCCGCCCTCCGTCCGTTCAGGCGTCGCCGACTCGTCTTCGCCTACGTCGACCGCGTCGTCGGGAACCCGGAACTGCCAGGACCGGTTGGCCTCAATCGCCATGTAGCGGCGCGGGTGTCCCGGGCGGTCTTTGTCCTGCAGGCCCAGCACGGTGAGGCCGCCGGGGACTGCCTGCAGCGCCGGCCACTTGACCTGCCGCATCTGCTGTGTGCGCAGGGCTGAGAAGGCATACCATGCAGCGGCCAGCACGATGGCGGCGACAACGAGGCGCCTGGTGCCGCGCTCACGGAACATGGTGCCGTAGGCGGACCTCGGTTCGGCTTCGGTGGGGGTGCTCATGCGAGTATGTACGCTCCGCGGGGCCACGGCGGTGCCGGGCGAATGGTCTCCGGAGTATGCCACATCCGCGCGGCTCCGGCAATAGCCGCCGGGCGGGCTTTGCGCGGCGGAGTGGTATACTCGACAGGCGGTCCTCAGGGACAATCAGCTTTGAAACGGGGTGAGACACCGAATTGGTCCAGGTCATCGTCAAGCAGGGCGAAAGCATTGATATCGCTCTGAAGCGCTTCAAGAAGGCGGTCATGAACAGCGGCATCACCAAGGAAGCCCGCATGCATGAGCGCTACGAGAAGCCCAGCGACCGGCGTCGCCGGGAACTTAAGGCGAGCATCCGCAAAATCCAGCGCGCTCGCGCGAAGGCCGCCGAGAAGGAGCGCGACTAGCGCTCAAGGTCGGCAACCGACGACCATCGGTCCTGATAGCATGAGGGGACGGGCCCGCGCCTGGCCCCTCATGTCATTATGGGTCTTCAGTCGCGGGGTTCGGGGTTGTCGTGTGCCGGAGAAGGGATTCGAACCCCCACGCGGTTGCCCGCAAGTGATTTTGAGTCACCCGTGTCTGCCATTCCACCACTCCGGCCAGAGCTTGCGCAGTATACCCTAGGTGCGCACCACGTTCCCGGCGCGCCGAGGAGGTGCAGATGAGCGGTACTGGACAGACGCCGGCCCGGCCCCGGCTGGTACTCGTTGACGGATACAGCCTCCTCTTCCGGGCCTACATGGCCCCCGGAGCGGATCTCTCCACGTCCGACGGGCGACCCACCGGCGCCGTCTACGGCATGGCCAACATGCTCTCCACCGTGGTTCGGCAGGAGAAGCCGAGCGCCATCTGCGTGGCATGGGACGGGCCGGAGCGCACCTTCCGATCCGAGCTCTATGACCAGTACAAGGCGCATCGCCCGCCGGTGGCCGAGGACCTCATCGCCCAGTTCCCCGTGGCCCGCCGGTTGGTCGATGCGCTGGGCATGGCATCGGTCGAATCGCCGGGGTTCGAGGCGGACGACCTGATCGGCACACTCTCCGTGCAGGGCGCCGAGCAGGGCTACGACGTCGTCATCGTCACCGGTGATTCCGACCAGTTCCAGTTGGTGACCCCGCACGTGAGCGTCCGCATGATGGCGCGCGGCACGTCGGAGGGCACGCTCTACGACCCGGCCAGGGTCGAGGAGCGCTACGGCATCAGGCCGGACCAGGTCGCCGAGTTCAAGGCTCTCACCGGCGACCCATCGGACAACATCCCCGGCGTACCCGGCGTGGGGAAGGTGACCGCCGCGAAGCTGCTTCGCCAGTACGGCACGCTGGTGGCCCTCCTGGACGCCGCCGACGAGTTGCCCCAACGGACCGTCACCGACCGCAAGGTACGCGATGCGCTCATCGCCTCCCGCGAGACCGCGCGGCTCGGCCTGCAGCTCACCACCATCCGCTGCGACGTGCCCCTGGACGGCTGCATCCGCCCCTTCGCGCCCACGCCGGAGGACCGCGGTCGCCTGCGCGAGCTCTACGCCTCGCTGGAGTTCCGGAACCTGCTCGCCTCGGTGCCCGCGCCGCCGCCCGCCGAGAAGCCGGTGGCTGCCGATGCGGCGCCTGTGGCCGGCGCCGCCATGTCCGTGGAGTGGGTGACCGATGCCGCCGGCCTGCGGTCCATCGCCGACTGCGCCACGGCTGAGCAAGTGCTGGCGGTCCAGACGCTGCCGCAGCATGGCCCTGGGGCCTGCGGGGCCGACCTGCTGCTGGCGGCTCCCTCGGGCTCCGTATGGGCGCTCCGATGCGGCGAGGGCGCCGATGATCTGGGCGGCCTCTTTGGCGCCGCGGACAACGACCGTCCCTCCGTCGCACCGTGCGCTGTGCAGGAGACGCTGTCTGCTTGCGCCGGAGCCCTGGTGGGGCACGACATCAAAGCCATGCTGCCCGCGCTGCGCCGCCTGGGTCTGGACGCCCCCGGCTGGCGCCTCGACACCATGGTGGCAGCGTACCTGCTTAACCCCGGACGTAGCGACTATAGCCAGGAGATGGTCGCCCGTGATACCGGCGCCGTGCTCGCGCCGTCTTCCCCGGGTGCGCTCCATATGGCCGCCGCGCTCTGCCTGGCACAGGCACGAGCGGCGGAGCCGCTGACGGCCCGCTTGGCTGAGAATGGGCTGACCGGCGTCCTTACCAGCATGGAGATGCCGCTGATCCCGGTCCTGGCCCGGGTCGAGAGGGAGGGCATCGGCATCGACGCGGCCTGGTTCACCGGCCTCGCCGCCGAGATGGCCGATGACCTGGCTCGCCTCAGCGCCCGCATCTTCGAGCTTGCCGGCGAGGAGTTTGCCATAGGCTCCACGCAGCAGCTACAGCGCATCCTGTTCGAGAAGCTCCAGCTCCCCAGCGGCAAGAAGACGAAGACCGGCTACTCCACGGGAGCCGACATCCTGGAAGGGCTGGCCGGTGAGCACGAGATCGCGAGGCGCCTCCTGGAGTACCGCGAGGTCTCGAAGCTAAAGAGCACCTACGTCGATGCGCTGCCGAGGTTGGTGTCGCCGCTGGACCACCGCATCCACACCACGCTGAACCAGACCGTCGCCGCCACGGGCCGTCTCTCGTCGACTGAGCCCAACCTGCAGAACATCCCCGTCCGCAGCGAAGCCGGCCGCCGCATCCGCCGCGGCTTCGTGGCGCCTGCGGGCAGGCAGCTGCTCTCATGCGACTACTCGCAGGTCGAGTTGCGCGTCTTCGCCCACTTCACGCAGGACCCCGAGATGGTCCGTGCCTTCGAGGCCGATGAGGACATCCACAGCGCCACAGCCGTGAAGCTCTTCGGCGTCGCGCCCGGCGAGGTCACTTCCGATATGCGCCGCCGGGCCAAGACCGTGAACTTCGCGGTGATCTACGGCCAGGGCGAGTTCGGACTGGCCGGCACCCTCGGCATCAGCCATGCCGAGGCGAAGCGGTTCATCGCCGAGTATTTCGAGAACTTCCCCGGCGTCCGCGAGTACGCCGCCCACATCCGCGCCACCGTCCGAGAGCGTGGCTATGTGGAGACGCTCTATGGCCGCCGACGCTACCTGCCCGACGTGCGGAGCGGCAACTTCAACGTCCGGCAAGGCGCCGAGCGGGCCGCGGTCAACACACCGATCCAGGGCACGGCCGCCGACATCATGAAGCTCGCGATGATCGCCGTCTCGGAGGCCATACGTCCGTATGAGGATCGCTGCAAGATGCTCTTGCAGGTCCATGACGAACTGCTCTTCGAGGTGACGGATGGTTCCGTGGACGCCATGGCAGCCATGGTCGTTCCGATCATGGAACAAGCGGCCAGCCTTTCCGTCAAACTCCGCGTAGACGCCAAGAGCGGGCCCAACTGGGCCGATATGTCGCCGGTGCGGGTAGATCGGCCGCCATTTGCCGGTCTCAATCGTCCCGCCAACGCAGGAATGGCGCAGGACGAAGTATAACATTAGGACCACGTGCCCACGCGCGGCGGCTAGGTACGCCTGTGGCGGGGCCTTTGCGCCATGTGTCAGGAGGCATCGGAGCGGCGACCGCTTCGTTGTCGGTCTACGGGCGCAGATATCGAAAACAGGTGCGGGATCATTTCACTGAAGCCCCCGCATCACGAGAGGAGCCGTAAGGCCATGACGGATGATATCGTCCAGCCGGGAGTAGCAGTTGAGGTGGAGCTTGGCGGTGCGGTTGCCGATGCGCCCGCCGTAGAGACGGACGCTGCGGAGGTAGTCGCCGCGCCCGTGCCCGAAGCCGCCGAGGAAATGTCAATGGAAGCGGCCATGGCCGGGGTCGGCTCCGACCAGTACTCCATGAGCTTCCCGAGGCTGAGCGAGGGCGACGTCGTCAAGGGCACCGTGGTCCATATCGACCGCGAGGGTGTTATGGTCGATGTCGGCGCCAAGTCCGAGGGCATCATCCGCCCGGGCGAGATTTCGCGCGATCCCAACGTCACCGCCGAGGACGTCCTCAAGGTCGGCGACGTGATCCCGGTCTACGTCATGGAAGCCCGCCACGATGGGCGCGTCGTCCTCAGCCGCAAGCGCGCCGAGTTCGAGCAGGCCTGGGTGCAGGTTGTTGAGGCCCGTGACAGTGGCAAGGTTATCACCGCCATGGTCACTGACCGCGTCAAGGGCGGCCTCGTGGTCGACCTCGGCATCCGCGGCTTCGTGCCCGCCTCCCATGTCGGCAGTGGCTCGCTGAAGACCAACCTCGACAAGTACATCGGCCAGACCATTCACCTGAAGGTGATTGAGGTCGATAAGGACAAGCGCAAGGTCGTCCTCTCCAACAAGCTGGCCAATGAGGAGGAGCGGCAGAGCCGCCGCGCCGAGACGGTGGGTAGCCTGCAGGTCGGCCAGACCCGCAGCGGAGTGGTTCGGCGCCTCACCAACTACGGCGCTTTCGTAGACCTTGGCGGCATTGACGGCCTCCTGCACATCTCTGAGATGTCCTGGACGCGGATCAACCATCCGCAGGAAGTCCTCAAGGAGGGCGACGAGGTGGATGTCGTCGTCCTGAAGATGGACCTCGACCAGGGCCGCGTCAGCCTCGGCATGCGCCAGATCCTACCGGACCCGTGGACCGAGATCAGCAAGCGGTACCGCCCCGGCGACCTGATCACCGGCGTCGTGACCCGCGTGGTACCCTTCGGCGCCTTCGTGCAGGTTGAGGGCGGCATCGAGGGCATCATCCCCAACGCCGAGTCTGGCTCGCGCCGCGGCGCCCGGGCCTCTGATATGCTCCATCAGGGCTCCGAGGTCGAGGTCAAGGTCCTCGACGTTCGGCCTGAGGAGCGCAAGATGACGCTCTCCCTGCGGCAGGCCCGCGTGGAAGAGGATGTCCGCCGTGAGCGCAAGGTCGTTGATGAGTTCCAGATGCCGACGGACCGCGATGAGCCCCGGTTCACGATTGGCGATGCGTTTCGCGCCAAGCATGACGGGGATGATCCCGACTTCGAGTCCTACTAAGCCGCAGGTCACGCGCGACCGCCATCCGAACCTGGTCGAGCGCTGACGTGCTGTCTGTCGGAGTCACCGGGGGCATCGCATCCGGCAAATCTGCCGTGATGCGGTGCCTCCGGCACATGGGCGGCATCGTGTTCAGTGCCGACGAAGCGGCCCGGGCTGTCACCGGGCCGGGATCGCCTGCTCTGCTGGCCGTTGCCCGTGCGTTCGGGCCGCAGTCCGTGCGATCAGACGGCGGCATGGATCGCGCCTACGTCGGCAGTCGCATCTTTGCCGAGCCCGCGATGCGCCGGGAACTGGATGCCATCACGCATCCGCGCCTCCTGGCTCTACTGCGGCGCCAAATGCACTCAGCGGCTATGGACTGCCCGGAAGCCCCACTGGTGGCCGTGGAAGCCCCGCTGCTCTACGAGGCCGGGATGGGCGACTGGTTCGACATCGTGCTCTGTGTAACCGCGTCAGCGCAGTTGCGGGTTACACGGCTGGGCGACCGCGATAGGTTGGCGCAACCGGACGCAGCACTGCGCATGGCCGCCCAGCTACCGGTGGAGGAGAAGATGGCTCGATCCACAGCTGTGATCCCCAACGAAGGCTCACTCGAGGATCTCTGCAACGCAGTTCAGGCCATCCTGCTGCGGCTACGACCGGGTCTGCAGGCCCGCCTCGATCCGGGAGAAACACGTCCGAGATGACCCATCAAATCCCAGACTGGGACCACGGCGGCAGGTCCGCCCGAAAATCGCTCTTGCGCCCCCTTGGGCCGTATGCTATAATCGCCAACGGCTGGGTGGATTGCCCCTATTGTGGCGTCCGTTCGCCCCACCGTATGCAGACCACCCCTGGTTTCTCTGCGTGCACTCTGGCAAGGAGGTACGATCCGTCTTGAAACGAGTGAGGCTGACCCATCTATGTTTGGTCGCACTGGCGTCTCCTCTGCTTCTATCCGCCTCCACGCTCACTGCTAGGGCGCAACTCGCCGGAACGAGTGTGGCGCGTCAGGGCACGCCCTTCACGGATTCCAGGGCGCCTATGCCGGCCTCGGTAGCGCGGAAGCCTTTGCGGAAGACGCGCGCCTCCGGAGCAACTCCCCGGACCGTCGATCTGACGCCCCAAACAGCCACCGTCATCGACGGGGCGCCCTTCTGGACGCGGGACGAGAGGTACATCCTCTTCCACTCCAACAGGGCCACCCTGTCGGGCGATTCGGCAGGGACGCTTTCGCACATCTACCGGATGAACCCTGACGGCACGGGCATCACCGCGATTACCGGCCCTCTGTCAACATCAGCCGTCAAGGTGGGCCTGACGACCTCGCAATCCGAGGTAGCGGTGAGCTTGGGCGCCTCGACGATCATCTACATCGAGACCACCGCCTCGGGTACGCAGGATCTGGTTGAGCTCAACCTGGAGACGCGCGCCAGCAAGGCGATCCTGAGCAATAACCCCAGCGGCTTCAGCTTTGTTGCGCTAAACGGACCCGAATATGGTGCTTGGCCCGGCCTCAACTCGGCTGTGATCTTCGCCGGCAAGGCCAGTTCCACTGCCCCTTACAAGCTATACGTGGTTGACACCCAGTCCGGCGTCGTCACGCAGGTCACCCAGGGCATCTCAGATGACCGCAATCCTGCCCTGAGCCCCGCCACAGGCACGACCCAGGCCAACTCCATCATCGCCTTCGACTCGAACCGAGCCACCGCCGACGGAGGAACGGTCCAGTCGAACAGGGACATCTGGGTCATCCCGACCACTCCGAACATCGCAGCCCGCCGCGTCACCAGCTTCTCTGCGGGTTCTGGTGCCTCAAGCAACATCGAGCCGGCCTGGAGCACGAACAAGCCCGACGCCAACTACGGCGGGTATGTCGGTGGCCAACAGCTTCTCGCATTCTCCAGCACTCGCGTCGACAGCAAGAACGACGGTCTTCCGGATGCCATCTCCGCCAATGGGACCAGTGACGCCTACTGGCTCAAAGTGGATCTGGGCATCGATCCCACAGACCCCAGCAACCCGGCGTTTACGGTGCTCACCCCCGAGACGGCGCTGAACCCTGCCTACAAGCTGCCGACCGGCGACCCCGGCCACATTTACGATGACCGGCATGTCACCTGGCCCCAGTTCATCGCCACCTACCGCGTCGCGTACCAGACCAACCGTACCGCCTTCGATCCCGTATCTGAGACCTCGCAGCCGCCGGCGCCCAGCGCGCTGACGCCTACGGACATCTTCTCCTCCACGCTCCTTGACTTCAACGCGCCGACCCTTGTGCGGTTCGACGAGTCGTCGGGCGAGATCGTCAACATCCAGCCCCGGCTGTCCGGCCCTGGCTCAACCGTGAAGTTCAGCGTGAAGCTGGTCGATCTCGAGACCGGCATTCGTGATGCCTACATCCAGATCAAGAACCCCAACAGCAAGTATCAGTCTGCGGACGGCTTGGAACACAAGGTCTTCTTCCGGGGCAATCCTTCGTCGGACGGCACCACGCGCTGGAACGGCCTTCCGTACGAGTATGAGTCGCAGCGGGTCTTTGTGGGCGCGGATCCGGCTGATGCACGTGTTAACACCTACGCGAACCCGACGTACATGACGAGCGTTGACGACTTCTACGCATTCAGCGGAGCCATGAGCCCGGCGGATGAGGGCTGGCTTCCCCTGAAGCTCGAGTCACGCGATGCCACCACAGGCATTTGCACATACACGGCTTCATGGGTCTCCGAGACGTTGAACCCGTCGGACTACATGATCGACGTGATCGCATACGACAACGCGGTCGATCCGTTCACCAACGACGCGATCAACTGGAAGATATACGACAACGTCTGGGGCTTCTCCACCGCAGGCTTCCAGCCGTCGCACGGCCTTCTCTTCGTGAGTGACCACGCTGCCGGCCAGAAGTTCTTCAGCTCACGTTACGGCACCCAGGTGTTGGACAACGTTTACCACACCTTCTGGGGCACCGAGAGCTGGATGACGGATATTGATGTCCGGCTGCTCCGACCCACCACGTGGTCCACCGATAGCGGCGCAGGTCCTCTGGGCAATATCCTGAATGCCCTCGGTGTAAAGTCCTACGGAGCCTACGATCCCACGGACAACTATTCCGCATGGAACTCCGATGGCTCGGTCCAAGACGGCTCCATGGCAGACGGCGTCGATGTCCCTGTGACGCAGCAGTACGACATCTGGCGCATCCTCTGCCGTGGCCCGGTGACCGACAGCGTCTTGCAGCAGTACCTCCCGCGCGTAGAGCAGCAGCCTGCTGACACCATCGCCGGCGAGACCACCCCGCGGACAGTGACGGTCGCCGAGCGCGCTGTCTTCTGGCACGCCCCCTTCACCGGCAACATCTTCGTCGGACCGGGATCGATCCTCGACCTCTCCGTCCAGACGCAGATCAGTTCCTTCATGAAGGCCGGCGGCCGCATGCTGGTCAACGGGCAGGATTTGGGCTGGGCGATGACGCTGGACGGTGCGGTCTCCAGCGACTTCCTAACCAACACGCTGCACGCCACGTACGTCCGTGACTTCCCGGGTAGCTACAGCGGCGGCGGCCTTCGCCTGGGCTTTGTGTTCGGCATGTTCCGGATCTCAGGGAACTATGCCCTGACAGGCGCCGGCAGCTACAACCCGATTAGTCACGACCCGTGGGAGAACCGGCCGGGCACCTATCTCTCGGTTCGCGGCCACCAGTACCCTGGTCCCCCGATCCCGCCCGGCAATGCGGACTACATATCCCGTGACACGAACCTTGTTGCGGGCGGCAACGATACGAACAACCCGAAGCTCTTCGGCGCTCCGAGCAACCTCTATCCCGACGAAGTCCGGCCGGCCGGTGGGGCCATCAACGTACTCACTTACGCCAATGGAAATACGGCTGTCCTCTACCACAAGGACACGACCACCGGCTCGCGCCTGGTCTACTGCCCGATGGGCATCGAGGCGCTCTACCCGGATTACTTCTCGGTCCCGAATACGAATCCGACGGTCGTCCTGCTGAAGAACCGGCGCACCGAGCTCTTCCACAACGCACTCTGTTGGTTCCGCACGGGCATCGTGACCGGTAACGTCCTCGACCTCGAGGGCGCCGGCCGGCCGATCGAGAATGTGCTGGTGCGCCTGACCTGCCGCACGAACTCGGCAGGGAGGCCGGTCACTGAATACACGGCGCTGACTGGGCCGGACGGTGGTTTCCAGTTCAACGGTGTGGAGACCGGCGGCTACGACATCACAGCGGTCAAGGCGGGCTACACGATCCAGAAGCCCTCTTCCACTGTGGTGCACGGCAGCACCCGCAACATGGTGAGCTTCCGAATGACGGCTGCCCAGCCGGCTGTCATTACGGGCACGGTGCTCCGTACCGACGGTACAACACCGATCGTCGGAGCGGTGGTCACGGCGGTTGACGTCCTACCGGGCGGCGCAACGCTGACGGCCACGTCCGATGTTAACGGCGCGTACACGATCACCAATGTGCCTTCGCAGACCAAGTACAGTTTGACCTGCGTGGCAACTGGCTACGGTGCAAGCGTTCCCGTCAGCTACACCGTACCGAAGACCGACGACGCGGACACCACGGTTCAGCCCGCAAAGACCTACACGGGCTTCGACTTCAAGCTCAAGGCAGAGCAGGGCTCAGCCACCGGGCGCGTCCTCAAGGATGCCGACAAGACGCCGGTCGCCGGAGCGACGGTGACGGCGACCCTCGGAACCCAGACAGTGACAGCCATCACTGATGCGCAGGGCGCCTACTCCTTCGACAAGACCAACGCCACACCGAACGGTCTCGACGCCGGCAGCTGGTCGGTCGTCGCCACCGCTCCGGGCTTCCAGGCGAATACCGCAGTGACCGCGGTCATCACGTCCAACGCTGCAACGGTGGTCGAGGATATCTATCTTAAGACCGTTGCACCGGGCATGGTGTCAGGGCTTGTCACGCGGACATCGGACGCAGCGCCGCTGGCTGGCGTTACCATTGACCTCACGGATACGGCCGGCAACAAACTGGCCACGGCGGTCACGGGCGCCACGTCGACCGACAGCAGCGGTTACCGATACAACTACCGTATCACGGATGTACCTGCGGGCGTGACCTACAAGGTCACGGCCACCCTGACAGGTTTCACGACGGTTCCGGCTTCCAGGAACGCCGCCGTGACCACGCAGACTGAGACGAAGAATGTGAACTTCGCAATGCAGCCGCTCTACACGTTCCCGGCTGCCCTCTCGCTGATGTCCATGCCGTACAACTACCAGGCGGTCGATCCGGGTGAGTTGCTCAGCATCCCGGCCGCCGATCGGACCAATGGGCAGTTCCTGCTGGCGACGTGGTCGCTTGGCAAGTATGCCCTGTACCCCAACGCTGAGGCAGCGTCGATTGGCCTGGGCCGTGGCTACTTCATGAGCTACAAGTCCAATATCGCGCTGTCCACAGAGGGAGCTAAGGCTGACGCCACGCGGCCGTTCAGCATTAACCTCAACCCTGGCTGGAACCTCGTCGGAGCGCCGTTCACGGCTGAAGTCGACTGGACCCGCACGTCGATCATCGACGGCGGCGCCACGAAGACCTACGCCGAGGCCATCGCCGGCGGAGCGTTGGGCGCGGCGCTGTATGGCTACATGAGCGGCAGCTACATCCTTGAGTACCGACTGGCGCCGTGGCGAGGCTACTGGGTGCGCGCATACCGCAGCATCACGCTGCTCGTCCCGCCGCCGGTGGCCGCCAAGCCGGTTGCCGTCACTGCCCCAGCCGGCCGGATACTGAACGGAAGCACGGGTTGGGTGGTCAACCTCGCCGTAAACGCGGCAGGGGTTGCCGATACCGACAACTTCATGGGAGAGGCGGCTGCTGCCAAGGCCGGCTACGACGCCTTCAAAGTGGAGAAGCCGCCGGTGTTCGGCTTGAGGTACGCGTACGCGGCGTTCGACCATGCCGACTGGGGTGACAAGTCCGGTTCATACGGTGTCGATCTCCGCAACCCCGCTGGTGGCGTGCGAACCTGGTCGTTCTCCGTACGCACCGTCGGTTGCGCGGGGCAAGTGGCACTCTCCTGGCCAGGTCTTGCGGCCGTCCGGAAGGACCTGCAGTTCGCACTAGTTGACATGGCCACGGGCGCCGTTCGGGATATGCGAAGCAGTGGCGGCTACTCGTGGGCTGGCGGCGATGAGCCCGCGACCAGGCTGTTCGAGATCCGTGTCAGCCAGGCGACGTCGAGTTCGCTGAGGGTTACGGGCCTCGCGGCGCGCCAGGCAGGACGCAGCACCGCGGCTTCGATCCAGTACACGTTGTCCGGTACGGCGGCTGTCGAGGTTCGCGTGCTCTCAGCGTCAGGTGCACTCCTTCGGAACCTCGGTGGCGCGGTCGGCCGGGCTGCGGGCGTGAACCAGGCGACGTGGGACCTGCGGGACTCCCGAGGCGTCGCAGCCCCGGCGGGCTCGTACCTGATCGAGGTTCGGGCCAAATCATCGGACGGTCAAGCGGTCCGAGGTGTCGCATCGTTGGTCGTTACAAGGTAAAACCGGTAGGGGCCACGTGACGCGTAGTTTGGCATGGCCCCATACGGTTTCCGGTTATAGGACCGAACCGCAGCGTACAGCGGTGCTGGTGCTGTCAGAATGACAGGGTAGCGCGGAGGCCAGGCGCCGACGTTGGGCGGACCGACAGCCTGAGCGGCGCGCATCGCCACCGAGGGAGGAACTCTCAGAGTGAAACGGATCAGGAAGAGCAGGGCTGCCCGTATCATAGGCTGGCTGCTAACGGTCGCCATGATCACGCCGCTTGTCTGCCAGTCCCTGCGCCCGCAGGCTGCGTTAGCGCAGTCTGCGTCAGCGGCGGGCGGAATGCAGACAGTGGTCGTGGTGGACTTCGCCAACAAGTCGGGTGTGCCTGGTGAGCTACTCGCCCGCACCGCTACCGATGCCGTTGCGGTTGAACTGGGCAACTCCGCCCGCTTCGATCCCCTGCGACGGGATGAGGTCGACCGCCAGGCGCGGGACCTGAACCTGAAAAAGCCCTACGACATGGTGGCCATGTCGAAGCTGGCTGGTGCGCTCAGCGCGACCGGGATCGTCACGGGCGAGATCGTAGCCATTAAGCCCGGCCCGAAGACCGGTCCGAAGTGCGTGAGTGTCTGGCTGAAGGTCGGCATACTCGAAGCTTCGTCAGGCCAGCTAACCAGCGGCGCCGCTCAGATTGGCGTAGCTTATGCTCGGGCAGGTGTGACGGATACGGATGAGCTGGCCCAGGAAGCTGCCAACAATGCGGCCAACCTCGCGGTGAAGCAGATCCTGCAGACAGTACTGCCCGAGGGCACCATTATCAGCTCCGTAGGCGCCGGCCGTGTTGGTACGGACCTGAACATCCTTGTCAACAAGGGTAGCCGTGACGGCGTCGGCGAAGGCATGCAGATGCTAGTCCTTCGTGACCGGCAGCGTGTGGGCAAGATTGCCGTGACCGCCGTCTACGCGACCGACTCTGAGGCCAAGGTTCTTGAGAACACTCTTGGCATCCGCCCGGAGGACAAGGTCCGGGCCATCTTCCCCATGCCGGATTTCCCAAGTGTCGCCGGGTTCAAGTCGGTTACGAGGAAGACACCCACCAACGGCGGGTCGTCGGTCGCTGCGCTTGGCAAGCTGCTTGTCGTGTTGCTGGTGGGCGGCGTGGTTGTCGCTGCCGTTGCGGGCGGGAAGAACTCGACTACCACTGCGGTGGTTGCCGAAGCAACAACGCTTAACGGCGCTCCTGCCGTGCGGGTAACGTACAGGGACAACATGTGGGGCTCAACCACCCTGGAGCACCAGATCTGGCGGGAGCCTGACTACGGCTACAACTTCCAGGGCACGCCCGTTGCAGCGCTCACGGGGTTCATCTACACGGACCTCGCCAGTCCTTGGTCGTACTGGGACGGGACCAAGGGCTTCCGGCAGGCGGCCACCGGTGGCACGGGCAACGACAACAACGGCGGGGCGGGTGACTCGGAGGTTGTGACGCCGGATGCCGGCGCTGTTCCTGGCTTCACCCCGGGTAACAGCTACAACTACGGTGTCAACGCCATCATCCGCCGCCCGGTCACCACGAGCACTTCCAACAACAACAACAACGGTACCGGCGGCACCACTGAGACCGAGGATGTGAGCACCGAACCGGTGCGTAGCGGGCAGGTCACGCCGGTCATTCCGGCGATCCTGAGTTCGCCGCAAGACATGGCTGTGAACGTCGATCTCGCGAAGTTCAACCCGACCTGGAACAGCACCCGCGGAGCCGATGTCTTCGTCGTTGAGGTCTCCACGGACAGGACGTTCAAGAACAAGACGGTACTGGTTCAGCTGCCGATGGTCTACTCCACGGCCGTGATGACCCAGGGCGTTGCCCAGACACTGCCTTCGTCGGTTGACCTCACCGCACTCGATGTCCTCAAAAGGGATGCGACGTTTGCCAACTACGTCAACCGGGTTGCGGGTTCAGCCAAGCCGACGCTGTACTGGCGCGTCGGCGCGCGGAATGACGCCGACCGGCCGGGTCCGGTGGATTGGATCACTTCGAGCGCCGGCAACGGCGACCGCACGTATCGCTGGGTCTACACCGGCATCAGGAGCTTCACTCCTGCTGATATGCCGCCGCCGCCTCCGTAGGCAAGCGGCGACGCGTAGGTGACGTCTAGGAGGGCGGCCGGTGGTCACGCTGGACGCCCTCATAGTGCAACGAGTTACAGGAGCCATAGCATATGCGCATCCGACTGACTAGCTGGCGGCTCGGTCTGGCAATCGCCGCCGTGTTCGCCGCAGCGGGCGCCGCGCCGAGCGGTGCGGCAGACCGTGGCCGAGCGTTCGTGGGCGGTGAGCTCATCATCACTGGTCCTCACGGGACGTCTGCGGCTCAGGTGTCCGCGCTTGCCGGCGGCGTTGGAGCTGCCGTGGTGCGCAGCTGGGCGTCCATCGATATCGCGGGCTCGATTGATGCGTATCACCTGCGTATCGCGGACCAGAGTGTCACCGATGCCGCCACATTGGCCGCGGTGGACACGCTGAAGGCCCACGCCATGGTTCGGTACGCCGGCACCAACCGGATCGTCTACTACGATCAGGCTGGCGGCACGGCTACTCCCAACGATCCCCGGTACAACGAGCAGTGGGACAAAGTTCAGGTGAAGATGCCCCAGGCCTGGACCATCGAAAAGGGCAAGGCAAGCGTGGTCGCCGTGATCGTAGATTCTGGCGTCCAGACAAGCCACCCGGAGTTTCCCGCCTCGCGGACCTACAAGGGGTACAACAGCGCCACGCTCGTTGACGACGGCAATCCTGTGGCCGCTACAGCGGATCATGGCACCCACGTGGCGGGCATTGCCGCCGCTCAGGGCAACAACAGCCTGGGCATCTGTGGGATAGCCTGGGACAACGTCTGGGTCCTTCCGATCTGTGCCGGGGACGCCTCAGGCTCTACAGGCGCCGCGCTCATTGAGTCGAGCGCGTACATTGCGAAGCACATGGCCGCAAACCCGGACAAGAAGTACGTGATCAACATGAGCTTGGGCTCGGATGCCCCAAGCGACACGCCGGACGCCACCGAGCCGTTCACCCTGACCATGCTGAAGAACGCAGCGGCTGGGGCCGTCTATTGTGTCTCGGCCGGTAATGACGGCGACGGTGCGAACCCTCCGAAGTGGCCTGCAGTGAATGCGCAACTGAGCCCGAACATCATCTGCGTAGCTGCATCCAACCATCTTGGGAAGTGGGCCTATTACTCTGAGTACCGCCCATACACCACCATAGCCGCTCCCGGAGGAGACGACCAAGCGGGTAAGTTGGTGCTTAGTACCGTCACGGGTAGCACGTACGGCGAGAAGATGGGCACCTCGATGGCTGCGCCGCAGGTTACTGGTGCGGTTGCGCTCCTTCTCTCGCTGCCGGGAGTGGTCGGCTCCGAGATCAAGGGCTACTTGACCTCTACGGCCTCCCCGGTCGCAGGGTATCCAGTTCCCAGTCCCCAGGTTGGCTATGGGATCATGGATGTCAACGCTGCGCTCCTTAAGGCCGGCGTCGGCGTCACAATCACGGAGCCCGAGGGCACAGGCGGGAAGGCCGCATCGAGCAGCACCGGACGCCAGCCCGACCCGGTCGAGACGCTGCGACCGGTCATCCGTGTTGCGGTCAACCAGATATGGCCGGCGAACCTGGTCGTCAAGATCAACGGCTCGACCGTGACAGATTGGACTGTGGAGAACATCCAGGGCACCGTCAAGGACGCCAACGGCGTCGAAGTGCCTGTGCGCTACGAGGCCGTGATCTCCAACAAGGACCTTGCGCCTGGGGACAACCGCGTGGATGTCCAGGGCACCAAGGTGGGACCGCCGGATCTGGTGGTCACGGACTTCCGCAACTTCGTGGTGCGGCCGCATCAGATCACCCAGGGCCGTAGCCTTGTCTCTATCCCGTACTTCCAGGATGCGGTTACCCCCGAGACCTACTTCGGGGCGGACTTCCGGTTGGCCCGCTGGCTGCCGGCTGAGGCGCGGTACGCAGTCTACACCGCCTACGGCACCAAGGAGGCAGGCGCTTCCTTCAACCCGACGGACACAGTTCCGCACATGGACGGCTCTGCTGTCGGCATGTTCCCGGTCGGGCTGGCGTACTGGGCGGATGTGGAGTCCGTGAAGCCGGTGCTAACTCACGGTGTCGCCCTGACGAGCAAGTCGTATGTGATCCCGCTCAAGGGGACCGGTTCCGCGTCGAGCGCAATCAGTTGGAACATGGTTGGATGCCCGTTCCCGTACAGCGTTCCCTGGAATGCTGTCTTGCTGGACACGCCTGAGGGCCGAATGCCGGTCGGTACGGCGGTGACCAAGGGCTACATTTTGGCCAACCTCTACACGTACGACGGTACCGAGGGCTACGCCTTCCGGACGCTCCCTGACGGCGCCCTCGTTGCCTGGCAGGGCCATTGGATCGGCGTTCGGAGCAAGCAGGATGTTGCGCTGGTGGTCCCGCCGGTCCGCATCGACGCGCTGGCGCCGGCCAGGACCAGCGCTGTGCAGTCCGGCCGTGATAGCTGGTCCCTTCAGCTGGTTGCAGGACATAACGGCACCCGTGACGGCGCAAACATCATTGGGCAGTGCCCCACGGCCAAGGATTCCGTTGATCCCCTGGACGCGCCGAAGCCGCCCATGCCGGATCGGACGGTCGCCGTCACGCTTACGAGCGACGGTGGTGGCGTCGCGATGGCGCGCGATATGCGTTGCCTCGCCGGCACGCAGTCCTGGCGGCTGGCGGTCTCCTCCGATCTGGGTGACGGCAACGTGACCCTATCGTGGGCGCCGCAGGGCTCGTTCCCGAGGAACCGCCGCCTCACGCTCCGGGACGAGGCTACCGGCGTGACTACGGATATGCGCACCCGGACGAGCGTGGCCTTCAGTAACACATCGGACGGTACCGCACGGATGTTCACGATCACGGCCGCGCCCGCGACGGCCAATACTGCGCGCCTGACGAGCGTGACGGTTCGCCAGACTTCTGGTCGGGCGTCAGGCGCTGTGTCGATCGGCTTTATCATGGCCGGTGACGCCACATATGATGTGCGGGTTCTTGGGTCGGACGGTCGCTCCGTAGCCAACGTGGCCACGCGGGCGGCAGCCGCCGGAGAGCAGCGCGTGCTCTGGTCAGGCAAAGACGGCGCAGGACGCAGTGTGCCCGCGGGCGCCTATCTGGCTCAGGTACGTGCAACTACGGCCGCTGGCGAGACGGTACGCGTGGTTCAGCCGTTCATGTTGGTTCGGTAGATCCGCGGGCGTGTGCTGCGTCGGTTTGACGCAACCACGGCTGCCAGGTCGGCCGGGATGGTGGTAGGTCCAAAGAGGCTGTTCTGTGTGACCGCGGCTCGGACATGGTCAACCTTGCACCGAGCCGCAGGTCTTGAGGGAGGACGATCTGATGGGGTTTAGGCTGATCGGCAGAGCCATGCTCCGCACTGCACTGTGCGTGGCGGTCGCCGTTGCGGGCACTGCCTGCGTGCGGCGAGCACAGGCTCAGGTATCGACCACCATCTCGAACCAGTATCTCGAAGCCACGGTGGGCAACAGCGGCCAGCTGAACAGCGTGAACCTGGCGGGGCGCTTCGGCGTCACGGAACCGGGCGCCACCGCATCAGTCCTGATGCAGCAACCGCGCAATGCCACCACACTTCTGGGCAGCTACGTGACCGTGCGTATCGACGGCGGCACTCCTGTTGTCACAGGTGATGCCACCGGGAAGCTGCGTGGATGGGACATCATCTGGGGCGACGTGGAGACTGATGGAACCGATGCGGCCGGCGAGTGGGTTCAGGAGCCCGCCGCGTACGGCAACAAGATTGTGGCCAAGTGGCATGTGGTTCCCGCAGAGGCAACCGACACCAGCGAGGCAGTGCCGGATATCGCGGTCGACCTGGAGATGACGCTCGTCCATGACCTGGTCTACTACTCCTTCAAGATCACGAACAAGGATAGTCAGGCCCACTCCGTTGGTCTTAGGTTCCTTCAGGATTTCGCTGTCCCGCCGGCGGGACCGGATGGCCCGGTGATCGCAGGCAAGGCCGGTACCTTGACGCTGGAAACTATCCTGGACGCCACTGGCATACCAACCTCGTGGCGGGCGGTTGGACAGGCGCCGGCAACCGACGGCTCGGTGGCGGGTAGCGTCGGCGGCGTCCTGATCCCGGAGAGTACGGCGGTTGCGCCGACGGCGCCCAATGCGGTCGTTTTTGCGCAGAGCCGTACCGTTGGCGTGAATGTGTGGGACACAGTGACCGATCCCACGGCCTCGTTCGCAGATGCATCGACTGACGGCATTGTCGCGCTCTACTACAACCCGGCGGAGTTCAGCCCGGGGCAATCTGGGACCGTGACTGCCCTGTTCGGCGCAATGCGCGGCTCCTATGACTTCGGCCGGCGGCTCGTCGCCGGCCTGTCGGGTCCGGCGACCCTCGCATACGATCCGACGGCGGCGACGGGTAAGCAACTTACGCCGAATCCAATGAAACTTGAGGGTTTCGTCCACAACCTGAATGACTCGGCGATTACCGATGTTCGGGCAGTGATCTCGCTGCCGGTCGGCCTCGAGCTAGCCGCAGGCGAGACGACGCAGAAGACTGCCACCAGCGTCGCCGCCGGCGGCGAGACCACCTTCTCCTGGTCCGTGGTTCCGACTGCCGCAGCTTCGGGGCGCCTCACATACACCATGTCTGTGAGCGCTAGCCCGGGCACGCAGGGCTCCTCAGTGACCCGGGATGTGGAGGTACCTGCCCTGCCGTCGCAGACGTTCCCGTCCGGCATCCAGATGGTCTCCTTCCCCTATGCGTTCGCTGACGCGAGACCGTCTGTAGCGTTGGGGCTTGACCCCTACCTGTTCGACCTCGTTCGTTGGGACGCGAGGACCAGCCAGTATCAGTCGGTGCAGTACCTGAACGCTGGTGAGGGCTACTGGCTTCGGCTCAGCGCACAGGCGAGCGTAACGCTCGCTAACGCTGCCCCGGTGGGCGGGTCCGCGACCCAGTTCGAGATACCCCTCCGCAATGGGTGGAACCAGGTCGCGAGCCCGTACCTGCTACGGCTTCGCTGGAGTGATGTCCGCGTGATCAACACGGATGTGAACGATCCGGACTACCTTCGCCAACTGACGGTGGACCAGGCCGCCGCGCCACAGCGTCGTTGGGTCTCTCCGGTAATCTTCCGGTACGACACGTCCCAGAAGTCCTACGCCTGGGATCTGGACTACAGCACGGAGATCGTGCCGTTCGCGGGCTACTGGGTCCGGGCCTACAAGACGGGTCTGTCCCTCATCGTACCGAAGCCGAGCGGGCGCGCTGCGGTCGCTGCTACTGTGAGTGCCGGTGCTGGTCCAAGCTGGACCGGCGGATGGCGGCTTCGTCTGGGTGTTTCCGGATCCGGATCCACCGACATGCAAAACTATGTGGGCATGGCCGTCGGCGCCACTGATTCGCAGGATCGCTATGATGTAGAGAAGCCGCCGGCCGTCGGTGAAGGCGTGTGCCTTTCGTTGCTCGATGGCCAGGGCGCGGCGCTCGCGCAGGATGTCCGCTCGCAATCCGGTCGGAAGGTCTGGTCCCTGATCGTAGCCTCCGCGGCCCCGGCTGCTGAGGTCACGTTGAGTTGGGATGGTGGCGCGGCGCTTCCTCGGGGTTTCGACCTGACGCTTCGGGACATGGAGTCGGGCCGTTCGGTCTTGCTGCGGCAGCAGGGCTCCTTCGCGCTCAACACAGGGCAGACGGGGAAGCGGCGTCTTGAGCTCGTCGCTGCCCCACGTAGCGCGGCCGGGGCACTACGCATCGTTGGTGGTACGGTTCAGGTCGGGCGCGCCAGTAGGTCGGCCACGGTCGTGTACCAGTCCACCGTATCCGCCTCGACGACGGTCCGTCTGCTCGGTGCAACGGGCGCTGTCGTCCGTACGTTGCAGGGCCGTGCGGCTGAGGCGGGTTCTGAGACCCGCGTGACATGGGATCTCAGGGATCAGAAGGGTATCGCGGTTCCTGCGGGTGCGTACGCCGCAGAGGTCCGCGCGACCTCGGCCGACGGGCAGTCCGCCCGTATCCTGGTTCCGTTCGTGGTGGTGAGGTGATGTCAGCCGCTGACCGGCTCACCGGGCGCGCGGCGCACAGCGCGGGCCTTGGTACTGTGCTCGAGGAGTTGAGGGGGAGCTACATATGAGATCGTTTCGCAGCGTGCTGAGGCTGTTGCTCTTCGGCCTTGCCGGGGTCCTGTTATCCTCCCGGTTGAGCGCAGCGCCCGCGATATCCGGTGTCGAGTGCTTGGCAGTGCAGTTGCCCAACTCCACGAGCGCAGGCACGGAGAACACGTGGTACATCTTCCGCGCCACGATCGACCCAGGCTCCGATACGGCCATGGTCATGTCGCGGAGGCTCATCTTCAGCGGGAACGACCAGGCCCTTGACCTGTCGGACTCGCTGAACCCGCTAGGCGTGGCCTTCGCGGTTAACCTGGTACGGGATGCCACACGGGGCGGCAACAACTTCGTTGCGGTCCTCCAGGGCAAGGAGTTCAGCTCCGTTACCGGCCAGTACTCGGGCGGCATCAGCCGCGACCGTCGGCAGTGGGCCATCCACGCCTTGGAAAGCACCGACGGAACCATATCGGGGACGGCGACCTCAGGCGGCTACGTTGAGGTCTGGCCGTCGGTCGCTCGTGGCAACATGTTCGGGATGCTCATTGAGCCTTCCGTCGTGATTACCCCGGTTGATGCGGCTGGGAACGACGACACAGCTCCCGGCGTGGGCCAGAACGGTAACGGCCTTCGCGTCGATCCGGAAGACACGACCCGCCCGAACGATGGAGGCGGATCGCACCGCTTCACATGGCGTGTAAGGGTATCTACCCCCAGCGGCATGTGCCCTGCGACGCTGCTGGCTCCCGAATCCTACGAGACGATGAACTACTCCACCGATCGATTCGCGACTCGGTGGCAAAACTCGCTCACGGGTGTGTACCTGGTCCTGATCGACCCTGCCGGTAAGTACCGGATCTGCCCCATGATGCCCGCCAACGGACGGACTGGCTCGCAGATCTATCCGTACATCAGCGGCAATTCGATCCAGACCCCGCAAGGCAGTTCAGATTACTCAGCAGGTGTTGTGTACCAGTTTGTGATGGAGCCGACGCAGTTCCAGGCTATTCCGTTGGGCGGCGACCTCCAGAGCATGGTTCCGCAGTTCACAATCCCGGACGGTCTCCCGTCGCAGTTCCTGGGCGGAGGATCTACTGCTCTGTCTTCTGAGCTTAACGTTGGGCGCCCGTACGCCAACATGTATGCCGCTTTCGGCGACCTGGACCCTACACTCCAGGGCATGCTGCCGCCTCCTACGTTGCCTGTGTACGCTAGCACCGTTGGGCGGGCCGGCCAGTGGAAGTACTTCTACGTTGCCTCGGTGGACTTCCGGTCTGTTACCGATCCGCGCGACACGGCGGCGAAGCGCAACTTCGTGCTTGCCGGCGGCCTGAACAACGCCGCGATCACGTCGTACCGCGACAACTTCGGCGCTGACGTGACCCCGGATGGCCTGGCGAAGAAGCAGGGGACCGAGTACCACATCCTGCAGAAGTCAGACGACGCTCGGCCACTGGCTTCCGCGTTGCCGTACATCCACCCATACGTTACTCCGATCATGACGGACGGGCACTGGACGGACGACCTCCTCGAGAACCGCTCCCTGCAGCTTCCTCCGGGTGGTGCATCCAACTACACCAGTGAAGCTACGCCTCCGTACGACGATCCTTCGACCACTGTCGCTGCGAATGCACGCCGGTCTCGCGTGACCATCAAGACGAAGGTGCGCTTCCAGTGCCGCGTGACTCATGTGCCGAAGGCAGGTGTCTCCGGTGCGCTAACCGTCCGAGTATGGCTGGGCACCGCCCAGGATGGTTCGCTGCAGCCGCACATGATGCAGGTGGCGCCGAACCAGGGCGCCCTTGACTACAACAAGGGTGTGATCTACTACTTCGACACCGTTTTCGGCTCAGGCCAAGAGGGCCGTAAGGCGATGTACTTCGAGGCCGACGACGGCGTTAACCGCGCTATCTGGCCTCGGCGTCCCGTGGATGACAATCAGGCGGCCGGCCTGCCGAACAGGACGGATGCTGCGTTCTTCGGCTCGGTCAACGTTGTCGGCGACAACTACGTTCTGGAGCCCTGGGTCAACAGCCGGCCCACGCTCACCGATGGTAAGGTGTCGCCGTCCTCTGGCGTGGTAGGCCAGAGCTATACATACGAAGTGACCTATCGCGACGCCGACAACGACCCGCCGATGGACGCTTGGGTGATCGTCAACAACGATCCCGTGAACCACCGCTACCGCATGACGGAGTCCCCCGAAGATGCGACGAAGTCGTACACTGAAGGGCGTCGGTACCGGCTGATCCTGAACCAGTTGCCGGGCGCTGCGCTCGGCAAGTACAACTTCTACTTCCAGTTCCGCGACAACTGGGCATACACTAACCGGCCGATCCGACGCGAATTCGGCGAGTGGGTGACCTTCCCGCAGGGCGACGACAATGGTAACCCGACCACCGTCAACGACGGTCCGACGATCACCATCAACAACTCGCCCGAACTGCGCGAAGTCAGCATCAGCGCTAGCGACACAGCCTACAACACGGCCACCCAGTATGACTTCTTCGTTCGGTACCGTGACGCCGACAGCAACGGTCCGACGAGCCTGAAGCTGTTCGTGGAGTTGTACGATCAGGCTACCGGTGGGCGCATAGCCACGGACCCAGGGAAGTCGCTTGTTCCGGCTGAGAGCGGCACTAACTACGCCAGCGGCGTTCAGTACCATCTGCCCGCGATGATCCGGTTGGCATCGGCTCCGTCCGGCCAGGAGTACCGCTACAGGTTCGAAACCAGTGACGGCATCGATCCGAATGGCCTTGTCACGGTTGGAACTGGCGCCAGTTCCATGACCTACAAGTCATGGCGGCAGCTTCGGTCCATCGGTGGCGATGTCTTTGACGATCCGTCTGGCACACGTGCATGGGCCAATGACAGCACGTTGTTCATCTGGGTGGTTGGTGCGACAGGTACCACCACACTGTTGAGCAGTGGTGGCTTCGCACTGGACGGCGCCAAGGGCCAGGTTACGATCCCGGGCCTTACGGCAGGCAGCACGGTCTGGGCCTCGTACCGGTACGATGAAACCGTTGGTCCGATCGTCGGTGCCAACAACACGCCGGTCTTGGGCCTGCTCGATGACAAGGACAAGGCGAGTAACTATCTCACCATCTCACAGACGGTGGGTTCGCCGACGACCTCGTTCAAGTTCAGCGTAGACTACAGTGACCTTGACAATCAGCGTCCGCTTCTGGACGACGGCGTTACCGAAGGGCTCTACGTCGTTGTTGACCAGTCTACGAAGATCGTCCTGAGCCGCGATCCGGTTACGCCGCTGCCCGTAGACTACAGGACCAAGGTTCGCTACTTCGGCTCCTCGACGCTTCCCATTGGTAACCATGCGTACCACTTCGAGGCGTCGGACGGCGCAGGGTCGTCGCGACGTCCTCTTCTGGCGGCAGACGTGGACGGCAATGGCGACGCCATACCGGCCGAGCTGCCGGTCAGTGTCGTGAGCACGGGTTCGCTGGGCAATCTGACAATCGTCCCGCTGCCGAAGGGGCGCAGTGACCAGCTCTATGAGTTCACCTGCACCTACCAGAATGCGGACGATAAGGCGCCTGCCAGTGATGTCGAACTCTGGGTGAAGTCGTCTAGTGACGATACATACACCTACTCGAAGATGAGTGCCATCGACGCGATCAATCCGGGCACCTACCGGACCGGCGTTCGGTTCCGGCTGCAGTTGACGGCGCCTGCCACTCCGCTGGACCCGGGCGTTCATGCGATCAGCGTGGGCTTCCAGGCCGACCATGCGAAGAACTGGGTGCCGTTCCAAGACCTGACGGTCAATGACAGGCCGGTTCTCAGCGATATGCTCGTGCGGTTCGACAAGAACGTTCCGCCCGATGCTACGACCGGCACTCAAGCTCAGGATGTCATCTTCTCGGTCAAGTATACAGACAGCGTTCTTGGGGATACGCCCAAGTTCGTTAACCTTGTTCTGGCCGACGATCCTACGGTCACCATTCCCGCTCCGACGACGGTCCCCGCGTCGCCGGTAACTGGTGACTACAAGGTCGGCGTCGTCTACACGTGGGTCCTACCGGGCAAGGTGTTCACAGCGAGTGCGGCAGCGCGCCACTTCCAGTTCCAGGCATCTGACGATACTGAGAACGCCGATGCGCAACCGAACCCCGCGGGAACGTTCACAGTGGTGGCGCCCGCAGTGCTGGCGCTAACTGACGCAAGTGTGACGCCTGCCCGCGGTAACTCGCTGGCGACGTTCGTCTACAGCGTGAAGTACTCGCACGGGAACGGGATCGCCCCGTACAACATCAAGGTCACGGTAGATCCTGCCACTGCGAACCCGGTCTCGCACACGCTGGCGCCAAAGGTCGGCGACCCGCTCGACTACGTTGGCGGTGTTGTCTATGAGACGGCCCCCGTCGTAGTGGCTTCGGGTACGCACTCGTTCCGGTTTGAGGCAGATGACCGGTTCCAGGCAGTAACGGTTGATGGCGTTGGCCCGCAAGTCAACTGGGCGCCCAAGCTTAGTGCGGTTCAGGTGCTGGTCGAGGGTGACCCGACGGTCCACATCGTAGGCGCGAGTGGAGGCTTTGAGCCTCCGATAGTGCAGAACGTAATGAAGGAGTACCGGTTCCGCGTTACGTACACAGATGCCGATGGCCTCCCGCCGGCGGCAGACGGGTATGTGCGCATGCATCTGTCCGGCGAACCCGCTCCTCTGCTCATGGCTCCTGCGGCAGGTGATGCACTCAACTACGCCGCCGGTGTCGTGTACGAGTACGTCCTTCCGAAGCCTGCTCCGGCCGGTGTCAAGACGCTTCACTTTGAGGCGTTCGACGGCGACGGCGCGTTCGGTGACTATGCCCGGTACCCCGTTGCCGGAGAGATCGGCGGTCTTCAGATTCGGAACATCCCGGTGCTGTCTGCCCCGACGCCGGGCAGCGTAGGCGACAATGACGGCACGCTCAGTCCGATCTGGTCGGTTCGGAGTTCGCAGTACACCTACCGGGTCAAGTACTCCCATGCCGACGGTGCCGTGCCGACCTACCTTCGGCTGAAGATCGACCCGGGCGCCGCTACAGAGCGGACGATTGCGATGCAGCCAGAGGCAGCAGGTCCGGTCGACTACGTGGCTGGTGTGCTTTACTCCTACAAGAGCGCCTCCGGCGACATTCCGGAGGGGCAGCATACCTACCGCTTCGAGACCACGGACTCGACGACGGATGCGTACTTACCCTCGGAGACAACGGTCCTCCAGGGCCCGAAGGTCAACTGGGCGCCGACGCTCGCAACGGTACAGGTGTTCGTAGAGGGGGACGCGACCGCCCACACGGTCGGTGCGAACGGCCTCTTGACGCCTCCCATAGTGGCGAACCTGGACCACAACTTCACGTTCAGGGTTACCTACGCGGACAAGGATGCTGTAGCGCCTGCAGCAGATGGCTATGTCCGACTGCTGGTCTCCGGTCAGGCGGCTCCGCTTTCGATGCAGCCAACAGCCGGCGACCCGCGCAACTATGGTTCGGGTGTTGTGTACGAGTATGTCATGAGCAAGCCGGCTCCGACCGGCGACCTGACCTTCAGCTTCGAGGCCTACGACGGCAATGCGACAGCGGGTGACACCGTCCGCATCCCGACGTCGGGCACCATAGGCGGGCTGAAGATCACGAACATCCCGACCCTAAGCGAGCCGACGCCAGGCCACCCGGCCGACAACAACGGCACGCTGAGCCCGCTCGAGGGCACGCGGTCAACCAAGTACACCTACACTGTGGGCTATAAGCACCTCGACAACACCGCACCGACTACGATCCAGCTTGTGATCGACGCCGGTACGGCGGCAGAGAAGAAGCTTCCCATGGCGCTGGTTGGTGCGGCACCCGTCAACTACGCCACGGGCGTCACCTACGCAGTCACCACAGCAGCGTTCGCCCTCAAGGCGGGCGGCCATACGTACCGTTTCGAGACGACGGACGGCGTCACATCGACTGCCTTGCCGTCGGCAACCACGACCTACAGCGGGCCGGCTGTAGCCAATGCGAAGGCCGGTCTCTCAGCACCGGAGGCCGGGACGCTCCTTCCGCTGGCAGGTCCCCCGTCAACTGACTTCACATTCTCGGTCATGTACGCCAATGCTGACGGCAACGCGCCGCAGTACGTCAGGGTGCTGATCGATGGTGTCGCAAAGGACATGGCCCGGATTGGCGCCGCAACCGACTACTCCGCTGGTGTTCTCTACCAGTACAAGTACCGGTTTGCTGCGAGTGAGACAGCCAGGGCCCATACCTATCAGTTCAGGGCACAGGATGCGCTGGTCGCCGGTGAGTCGGCGCTACCCGCCGACAGTGCGCTGGCGGGCCCAACGCTAAACACTGCCTTCTACACTAACCCGCTGTTCGCGCCGCTACCGGCTACCCTGGGCGGCACGGTGACGTTCAGTGCGAAGCTCGACACGAACACGGTGGTCGGGCCCACCCCGGTCACGGTTAAGCTGGTGGAGTCCGATGGATCGGGCACCACTGGTTCAGCCACCGCTGCTGCTGACGGTACGTTCAGCTACACGTCCGGCACGTTGGGCCAGACGGGCGACTGGAAGGTTCAGGTCGAGTGGCAGGGCGTGGCCGGCATCTACGACAAAGCGACTGCGGAGTATCCGTTCAAGGTCATCGGCGTCACGGTCAACGTGGCTGCGAACGTCCTTGATATGATCTCGCTGCCGCTGGTTCCGATCTCGCCGGACCCCAGCCTGACATTCGGGGCTACTGATAGCTCAGGCGCGCCGCTGGCCATCACGGCGCTTAACCTCGCCGTCTGGAACCCGGTGATCGCGCCGACTGGCGGTTACCAGTATGCAGACAATGTCCGAGCCTCAGGTGGGCAGGCATACTGGGCTAAGCCTAACCAGGGCGCTGTGCTTAACCCGCGCGGCAAGCTATGGAGCCAGTCGCAGCCGTACAGCATCGCGCTGACGGCAGGCTGGAACATGGTGGGCTCCGTCTACCTGCAAGACATTGCCTGGTCCGCCGTTCAGGTCAAGTACCAGGGCCAGACGCTGCCGATTGACCAGGCTGGTGAGATCATTCGCAACTACGCTTGGGGCTTCAACTCGGCGACAGGTAGCTACGTCCTGCTGCAGGGCGGCGGCGTCCTGAAGTCCGGTCGCGGCTACTGGGTCAAGGCAGTCAAGGCGTGCGAACTGGTGCTACCGGCTCCAACGACGAAGGCCTCGCCGGCTCAGGCTGGTAGCGGCGTCGGTGCTGACGCCCTGCAGGTCGTTGCCCGGTTGGGCGCAACGATGGACACTGACAACTTCTTGCCGCTTGAAGCCGGCAGCAAGCCTGTGTACGTCGAGAAGCCGCCGTATCTGGCGGAGCATGCGGTGGTTACCATCGTTCCGACCGAGTCGGTCCAGATACCGGCGGACCTTCAGGCTGGAACTGGGATCATCCATGCCTTCCAGGTGAGTACTGCGGTGGTTGATGCCAACGTGGTTGTTGAGTTCGCAAACATTGCGTCCCTCGGACGCCGGTACCAGGCTACGCTGGTAGACCTGGCCACCGGAGCCCGGAAGTCGCTGGCCCAGTCGGGCGCTTACACCTACAACACCGGGACAGCCGCAGCCACGCGGCAGTTCGCCCTGGTGCTGTCCAAGGCGGCCCAGAACAGCTCACTGCTGATCTCGGCTGTACATAGCACGGGACGAGCGGCCGGCAGCATGTCGTTCACCTATAGCATGTCGGCCCAGGCCACGGTGCGTGCGCAGATCGTGAACGCCACCGGATCCGTTGTGCGGACTCTGTCCAGCGGCCGGGCAGCGGCACAGGGCGCTAACAGCCTGCTGTGGGATACCCGGGACAACCGCGGCATCGCGGTCCCGGCGGGCAGCTACCTGCTGAAGCTGACAGGCACTGACGATGGAGGCAGGAGCGCGACCGCGGTGCTGCCTGTGGTGCTGGTCCGCTAGGTTGCGGGTCGGCGTCTGGATAGGGGAGGGGGCCGCGAGGGTCCCCTCCTGGCCCCAGGAGGCGAGGTAGAAGATGATCTTGGGTAGAAGTCGGCTCGTGCTAGTGCCTGTGGTGCTGGCGGGGTTGCTGGGCTTGGTCTCTAGCACCGCGACGGCCCAGGCTTCCGGCGGCAAGGCCGTAGGCCTGGCCGTCAAGAAGTCTGTCATGGTCTTCCCGGTGGACGTGCCGGCTTCGCTGTCGGCAGGCGGCGAGCAGGTATCGGGTCTCCTAACGGACATCGCGTCGTCGAAGTTGGCCCTCTCAAAGGCCTACTCCGTGACCGTGTTCCACAAGGCTGCGCCCACGGTCCTTCGCCTGAAGAACGATGGGCAGCTAGGCGATGCCGATGTGACTGCGCCCTTCTCTGAGGATAACCGGAAGGCTTTGAAGGTCGGTCGGCTCGCGGGCTATGACGTAGTCTGCGTCGCATCCGTAGATGACTACAGCTACGCTGATGCTGACAAGATGGCCACGGTGACCCTGAGCGCTCGCCTGATCGAAGTCGAAACCGGTAAGGTCACGAAGACCGTCTCTCTTGCTGCGTCTAGTGGCAAGGGCGGCAGCGCGAAGGAGGAGGACCGGGCTCTGGACGCCGCGCGTACGACCGGCGAGCAGGCCTTTGCGAAGCTGGTCCCGACAGTGGCGGTCGTGTCGGTGCCGGTCGATAATACACCGAAGGCCGCGGACCGAAAGAAGCGACGCAACATCGACTGGGTCTGGGGCCTCCTGGCGGTTGGTCTGGGGGTTGGCTTTGGGCTATCCGGCGGTAGCGGCGGGGGCGGCGGGATCGACAATCCGCCACCGCCTCCGTAGGCGGTGTGGTCCTGAGATCATCGTACGGGGGCGGGAGCAAATCCCGCCCCTTTTCCACAGGTACTGGAGTTTCCCATTGCGGCTCCTTGGACGCATTGCACTGGTCCTGCTTCAGGCGCTACTCGCGCGATCTGCCGTAGCCGGGCCACCGACCATCGACCTCAGGGCGATGAGGCCGGCGGCCCTGGCTGACGGCAGGGACTACATCGAGGTCGTTGCGGAGGTGCGAGACAGCAGTGGGAGCTACCTTCCCGACGGCGCCCGTGTGACATTCACAACGTCACTGGGCCTCTTTGTTCAGTCAGGGGTCTCAGCGTCGGCGCTGGTCCGCTCTGGCGCCGCAAGGGTTCGTGTGTCAAGCCAGCAGAAGGGCGTCGCCACCGTGACAGCGTCGGTGCCTGGAGGCGGCTTCCAGCGGACCGAGATCACGTTCACCGATGATCCTGCGGAGACGTACCAGGGCAACGCCTACGTGCGGGTGCAGGCTCGCGGCTCTGTGGTCTACAGCGTAGGTGATAGGACGATCGAGGCCACCTCAGGCCAGGTCGGGCGCGAGGGTAGGCCGGGGGTTACTATATCATACAGGGCCGTGACGATCGAGGCGACGCGGGCTCAGCTTGACTGCGCGGCAATGACGGTCCGCGCGCAAGGCGCCGTTGTTGTGAAGCGAGGAGGTAAGCAGCTCAAGTGCGGCAGCCTCTGGTACGTGTTACCTACGGGGGCGGGGTACGGGATCGCAGAGCAGGGCGCACGCTGGAGCCCGGTCAAGGTCTCGGGTGCCGAGCTCAAGACGGAGCCGGAGCCGAACGGGATCGCAGCCGCGCGGTTTGAGTTCGTTGATCTCTCGGAAGCCAGTCTTGTGGTCGTTGCGAAGCAGGTGCGCTACTTCCCCGGCGAGAAGCTGCAGTTCGTGAGGCCGCGGTTCTTCCAGGATGGGCAGCAGGTCTTCAGCCTTCCGTTCTACTCGCTATCGTACTCGTCGCGAATGCTCTTCACTGACCAGTTTGTCTCCGTGGGATCACAGGGGTTCGGGATCGACGTGCCGCTGTACTACTCTCTCACACCGTCTGACATGGGCCAGGTCCGCGTACGGTACGGCGAGCGGACCACGCAGACCTCCTACGCCCGCCGAGGAGGGTGGTCGGTCGACATGGTTAGGAGCTACACGAACAGCGATCCCGGTCGCAGGTTCACGGGTGAGTTCACGTTCCTCGGAGCGAACAGGGGCGACTGGGGTATGCGCTGGAACCATAGTCAGGAGTTCTCCGCAGACACACGGACAAGCCTCTACATGGACGTGCCGCAGCACCGCGGCCTTTACGGTGGAGGCACGCTTCAGCAGCGTATCGGTGGACTGCAGTTGGGACTGGGTGGATCGGCCAACCGGAGCCTGACGGGTCTGTCGACATCCGGTAGCCAGGGCGACGCATACTTGGAGACGTTGCCGGTGAAGGTGAGCCGGACCGGGTACCTGATGGCCCTGGGCGCGAACCTGTCCACTACGACCACGGCGTCCGACGTATCTCGATCATCCACCACGACGCGAGGGCTACAGGCGCGCTTCATGGGCCGACCGTGGCAGGTGGACCGCGTCACGAGTGTCACGAATTCCATGACGCTGGGCCACCAGTGGTCTTCAGAAGGGCGATCCGGGGCATCGACCGTGGGCTCGGTCATCGGGACGCGTGCGCTGGGAGGTGGGGCATCGCTCCAGTTGACGTATGACTACTCGAAGCAGGGAGCCGTGACTTCATACGGGGGTAGCCACCGCACCAGTGCGAGCCTCAGTTCGTACACCCCTCGAAGCAGCCTCACGCTTCTTGGCACTTACACTCTGGACGCAGCTGAGTCCGGTTTGGTGGTGTCAGCCGACTACCAGTTCGTGCGCAGGTGGCGGCTCTATACCAACGCCACGGTCCAGCGCTTCGCGGCTGCCAACTACAGCGACGTTGAGGTCGGCATATCACGGAGCCTGGGCGGAAGGGATGTGATGCTGTCATATTCGACCTTCGAGCATCGCGTGCTACTGGACCTTGTCACGACGCGCTACTGACCGGCCAGGAGCACCTTGATCGCCGCGGCCACTGCGGCGAGCCCGGCGATCACACCAGTGCAGGACGCCTCAGCCTGCTTCCTCGTGCGATCCCGGCGCAGGTCGGGCGGTGCAGGTGTCGTCGGCGCCGCGTGCAGGTCGGCGCTGCACTGCCAGCAACGGGGCGTGCCGATGAGGTTCTCCTTGCGGCAAGTCGGGCATGCGATGCGGAACCACGGCTCTACGAGGGCTCGCCCACACTTAGTGCAGAACTCAAGATCGCCGGCGTGTGGAACCATGCACTGGGCGCACCATCGCTCGGCCCCGGAGGCTACGCCGAGCTCAAGATCCTGGGATGACGGGGATGCGCCTCGGCCTCCTCGGCCCTTACGTGGCGGCGTCCCGGTGCTCCCGTCAAGGCGCGAGTGTGGGTCCTTAGGTCCCGACGCCCCAGGCCGTGGTTCCGAAGGTGAAGGCGCGGGCGGCTCCTCGTGAGGTACGAGTTCGACGAGGCCGGTCACGATGTCATAGACAGCCGTGGCCACTGCGTAGCCGGGTTGTGTCAGTGGTTCGGTCAGGCGCGGCACGTGCCGTTCTATCAGCGCGGCCGTCACGAGAGTGTGCAGTCGGATCGTTCGTGGCTCGTCGGGGGCCCCCTCAGACGCCGCCCAGTCAATGGCACGACGAAGGGCGCGTGTCAGAGCGTCGAAACCTGGCCCGGGTCCACCTGGCGCCAGGGCCGCCCGGACTGCGCCGCATGCCGAGTGGCCCAGAACGACCACGAGCCGCACGCCGAGGTGCTCGGTGGCGTAATGGATCGACTCAATACCGGCCCGGTCGACGATATGGCCTGCTGACCGGACAACGAAGATATCGCCGATCCCGACGTCGAAGAGCAGTTCCGGCGGCACGCGCGAGTCGGAGCAGGTGACGACCACCGCGACGGGCTTCTGGCCGGTGGCCGCGTGCGACCGCGTCTGGGGAGTCCGGCGGGGCGCAAGGCATGCGCCGGCGACGTAGCGTGCGTTCCCCTCCAAAAGCCACGCCAGCGCCCGCTCCGGTTCTGACCGTATGGTGGGATCTACCGGCGGATCCGGGTAACGGAACGCCGGGGGCGGCGCACTCGCCGCAGGCTGCGGCGGCTGTGGCGCGGCGTTGGCGGGCTGCAGCTCGGCGCCTGCCTGCTGGGCCTCCAGGGCCGGCGGCAAGGGCTCACGAGCCGGCTCCTCGGTGATGGGCGTACTGGATGCCGTGGGCTGTGCTTCGACGGCGCCGTCGGGAGCCAGGACCAGGATCCGTGCGTAGTCGAGCCATGTGCCCCCGCACTTCGCGCACTGCAGATCAGCGCCTGAACCTGCGACCAGTGTCGCGCCGGGACATACCGGGCAGGCCTGCGTCAGGCCGGCGTATGACGCGGCATGCGGCGCTGTTGACTGCCGAGGGCTGACGGCTACGAGTGCTGCGGCCACCCCGTCAGCCGTGACAGGCGTGGCGAACCAGGCGCCGCCACAGCCGCAGCATGTTGAGATGCCGGGAGCGTCAGGGACGCCCGTCAGGATCAGCTTGCAGAAGGGGCACCACTTCATTGCGCTCTCCCTCACACCGGCAGCGCCGGCGCTCTGCTATTCGGCGACCGCCTGGACCACGCCGGTCATCTGCTGGTCGTCATAGATGAGCTTGGCGCGACCAAACCCCGTTCGCGCTAGTATGTCAGTGATCTCGGCCAGCGTGTAGCAGGTGCCGCCACACGTACCGACGAGCATGTTCACAGCGAAGATCGCCCCCGGCCTCGGCGCCGTCTTGCCGGGCTCCATCACGTGGTCACGAACCAGCACGCGGCCACCGGTGACCATGGCGCGTCGCAGGTTTCCGAAGAGGCGTAGGTTCTCGTCATACGACAGCGAGTGGATGATGGCCGACACCAGCGCCAGGTCGTGGCCCTCGGGCAGGGGATCAACAAGGAAGTCGCCGCCTACGACTGTCGCCCTGTCTGAAAGGCCCAACTCCGCCATCCGGCGCTGGGCCATCGGGACGACCGCGTGCTGGTCAAAGATCGTGGCCGTTAGGTCGGGGCAGATGCGGAGCATGGCCGCCGCATACGTCCCGGAGGCGCCGCCAACATCAAGCAGGCGCTTCTCAGTGATCGGCGAGACGATGGCAGCGAACTCGTCGGCGGCGCGGCCGGCGATCACGTGCATGGCGCCTATAAAGGACTCTATGTCCATCGGCACCCCGCCGCCGTCGCCCGCGGGCTTGCCTGTGCGGACCACATCCGTGAGACGGTCCCACCTGCGCCACATGTTGCCCATGTGCAGCAGCATCGGCAGCATAGACCGGCTGGAAGCTGAACCGAGCGCCTCCTGCGTCTCCGGCGGCGCAGAGTAGGTCTCGCCCGCCTTGGCCAGGACACCCAGGGCCGTGGCCGCATCGAGGAGCACCACCATGCCGCGTACGCTGCACTGAAGCGACCGGGCCAAGTCGGCGGCACTGGCAGGGCCCTCAGCAAGGGCGTCCACGATCCTCAGGTCTGCCAGGCTGAGCAGTATCCTGCTCTCCATGAAGCCTCTCGCTCGCTGCAGGAGGTTGTCGCGGTCAATGCTCACTTTGTGCTCCCCTCGCTCTGATCACGGGTAGTGTTCCGGTCAAGGTATCATAGCAGCGATTCGGCCAACCACGCCACCGACGGCAGGTCATCGATTGCGCCCCCTACACTCTGACGCACCAACGGTCCACGGCCTGCCTCCCGGTACGCCGACTGCCGGACACGAGCGCGTGCACGCGTCCGGTGATGCCGGTCGTAATCGGCGCAATATGGCTATCGACGTGGTGCGCGGCTACTGCATCATCCTGATGGTCAGCAGTCACGTCGCTGCTGAGAGCTGGGTTAACCAGATTCTGCACTTCCTGCGGTTCGTCAGCGGCGCCGAGGGGTTCGTCTTCCTCGCCGGTTTCGTTGTAGGGATGGTCTACCGGCGCAAGATCGAGACCGGGAGCCGTGCCAGGGCGTATGTGGCGCTCCTGCGTCGGGCGCGGCTGCTCTACGTTACGCACTGCCTCATGGTTCTGGCCTTCGTCGGACCCAATGGCCTGATCTGGCGGTATGCCGACCTGCCAGACGCGGCGGACATGGGCTGGGCCATGTTCGTCTGGCTGACTCTGTCGCTGCAGCTGCAGCCGGGCCATATGATGAACATCCTGCCGCTTTACGTGATCCTCCTGGGCGCGGCGCCGTTGGCGTTCGAGTTGATGCGCAGGCGCATGACGCTGGTTCTGCTGGCGGCATCGTCGGCCCTGTTCACATGGACGCAGTACCAGCCCGGCGTGCTCAGCCTGGTGCATGAGTCGAGCGGCGGCGACGCCTTCCCGGTCGTGGCGTGGCAGTTCCTCTTTGTCCTCGGCATGTGCGGCGGCTACCACGTGCGATGGATGCGTAACCGGTTTGTGGCGCCGCACCGAACGGCATGGCGGTGGGGGCTGGGGCTGGCGTGTGCGGCGCTGATCATCGCGGTCAACGTTCAGACACCGGCGTTCCAGTTCTATGACCATGTCCGGTGGGATGCGACTCTGTGGGAGCGGCATCCGCTCCGTGCGGGGCGAGTGGGGTACTTCCTGATCTCCATCGGCGCCATCTATCTGGCTGCCCAGGCGGCCACGAGGTACCGGTTCCTGCTCCGGCCCCTCAGGGCCATGGCGCTCATGGGCCGCAACAGCCTCTACTGCTTCCTGACGCATATCGTGCTGGCGTTCCCGTTCGTCGCCCTGATGGGCGTTGCGCCGAGGCTCTACGAGGTGGCGCCGCCGATCGCCGTAGCGGTTGTGTACCAGCTCGCAAAGCGGCAGGTGGGCCGCCCGTGGATACCTAACTAGGTCAGCGTCTCGGCAATCGCCAGCAGGACTTCACCACGCGTCAGGCCCAGGGCGGCCTTGGGCAATGCCTGCCTGCGGCACGCACTGAGCCCCTCGGCTGCTTCAGCTGTCCAGGGCGCGTCGGGTTGGAGGTCGATGGCATCGCCGCCTGGCCAGTCGCCTCGCATGGCCAGCCTCTGTGCCGGCTCGAAGAGCGCGCTATCGGTCGCAACGTCGCCCCACCAGTAGATGGGCGCTCCGCGGGCCACCAGGGCTGCCTGCAGGCGCAGAAGCGATGCGCTCCCCTCGGCCACCATGGCGGTGGGCAATGCGCCCACCTGGAGGCTCAGGGCGGCCAACGTGCCGGCGGCCTCGCCGATGGCCCACTCCACCGGGTGCAGTCGGAATGCCCCGTTGGTGAGGTGCGTGACACCCAGGTTCTTCGCAGCGGCTATCAGGTTCGGGCAGTGGCGGCCCACCAGCGCCCCGGCCGGAACCTGGTACGGGTGCGTCTCCATGAACTTGCCGGGCTCCGGACTGGCCCCGGCATGGACATCGAGCCAGTAGTGCCCGATGCCGCACGAATCGGCCTGATGGACGGCGCGCGGCCCCGGTGTGCGCGTCGTCACTATGTCGCCCTCGGTCACGCTCTTCAGAGCGCAGAGACGCCGCGACTCGCGGATGTACGGCTCGACACAGAGGCCGTCCCGCGTACCGAACCAGTCGGAACGAAGCCTGAGTTCAGGGTAGCCGAACTCGCCTGGGCGATCCTCTCGCGGGCACTCGGTCTGGAGCCAGTAGACGTAGCCCAGCGACGCACGCCGGCCGGACTGGAGCGTCTGCTGGTCGGCCCTGGGATTACTCACGGGGTAGATACCGCCCAGGTAGTCATTGGAGCCGGTGTTGACCATGGCGACATCACACGGGAAGGTGGGATCGTCGAAGCAGGCGGCGCTGATGGTACGGCGGTAGCGCCACCAGCCGTAGTCGCCGAACATCCCGGTCATGGCTCCGTCCACCACATGGTAGCGCTGCGTGGCACGGTGCTGTTCGTAGTGCGGCGGTCTTGGGATCGTGTGGACCTCGCCGGCGGGCCGCAACTCGAGCGCGAACGGGAACGTGAACGGCTGGATCCACTCGCGCTGCGGCTCATCGGGCGCGCTGGGTTCACCGGTCTCGGCTCGGCCCTCGGCGCCCAGCCGATAGGGGATGCCCGCCAGGTGCAGCGCCTCGCCGGTCTCAGTGGCATCAAGGTAGACCGCCGCCCGAACAGTCGAGCCGTCGGCGAGAGTGACATGGGTGATCGGCTCGTTAGGTCGCACGACGGCGGCCAGGCTTGCTCCGCGCAGTACGCGGACACCGGCATGCCTCAGTTGCTCGGTGAGGATCGCCTCCGCCACGCGCGGCTCGACGGCCATGCGGCTGACCCAGCACTCACCGATGTTCAGGTGGCGCTGCTCCCTGGCGGCCTCGGTGAGCCGGTAGCGCTGGGCATAGTGGGCGCGGCAGGCGGCCCGGAGCCGCTGGTAGCTTCGGGTGCAGCCCCCGGCCTCAATCCATGCGTTCTCGTCCGGCGTGCAGACGCCCTGGGAGGTGAGTTGGCCGCCTACCCAGGGACCTTGAGCCACCAGGAGGACGTCCGCTCCCGCTTCAGCAGCGGCTAGCGCTCCGGCTACACCTCCCAGGCCCCCGCCCAGCACGGCCACGTCGCATCGGCGCTCAGTCACCGCAATCCGTCCCTGCCAGGCACACCATGGCGGGCTCGATGTGGTTCAGGTTGTTCAGTAATGGCTCCGTGTAGCGGATCGCCGCGAACTCGGCGCCGTCGATATGGTGCTCGCGGCCCACGTGGTTGTTCCAGTCGACGCCCTCGGTCAGGAAGCCGTGGTCCCCATGGTGATGCTTGGCAATGGCGCGGAGGATATGGACCGCACGTGCGGACAGGCTCGGATCGCCAGTGGCGTGAGCCATCTCCAGATAGGCCAGCGCCACCTCCGCGTTCTCCCACAGGTAGGCCGTGTCCCAGCTATCCTCCATGCGGAGGAGCCCGGTGGTCGCCACGCCGTTCCGGTCATCGGTCATCAGGAACCGCTGTAGGCCCGGCATGGCGCGTTGGGCCGCGAACTCAAGCCAGACGGGCTCATGGAGCCACTCAGCCGCACGTAGCGCCACACGGCAAGCAACGGCCCTCGCGACGCACTCGTCGGCATCATAGGTATCGTGGTTGATGCTGCCGTATATGCCGCCGTCGCGCGTGAACCGTGCGAGGCCCGCCGATGCCCGGCCTACCAGGTCCCCATGGCCACGCCGTGCCTGCTCAAGCAGCAGCCAGATCAGGTACAGCCCGTCGGCGCTGCCGTAGGCAAACGGATCGGTCGGGCCCTCCGGGCTACCCGGGAAGTGCGTGCCGTCAGGTCGGATGCGCCTGGGGTACCAGCCATTGGCGGCGGCCTCAACATGCGTCAGCAGCCACTCGGTGGCCCGGTCGGCGGTACCCACCAGCCTGGTCGCACGGTCGGACGGGCCGAGCATATCAGCCATCCGGAGCATCTGCAGCGCGACCAGCGCCATGCTGCCGGGGCAGAACCACTCGTCGTTGTGCTTGTAGTTCAGGCAGAGGCGATCCGTGTCGGTGCATCGGTAGCCCGCGATGAGGCCGTCGGCCTGGACGAACCCATCGTCGAGAACATGGTCCGCCAGGCCAAGCGAGACGTGCTCCAACAGGTGGCATCGGTCGAAGCGGGCCCATAGGTACAGCAGCGTAGCCCCGCCCATGGCGTTGGCCGCCCAGCCGGGACCTTCAAGGTCGCCGAAGTCGTGCCAATGCATGATCTCGCCACTTGGATCGACAAAGCTCGATCGTGCGCGCCAGCGGCCCGCGGCAGTCGGCTCGAGGCACCGGTGGGCGAACCGGACGGAGTCGCGGGCGCTGTCACGGAGCGTATAGTCGGGGTTGTCAGGCACATGCCCGGGGAGGTCCACGTCGCCACCTCTCAGTCAAGCCAGCGATGCTGCGGTATTATAGACCACCGCCCGGACCATGCACTCGTCCGCCAATGCCGGGCGCCTGCGGAGGTCACAGGTGGCGATCATCAGTCCGTTCAGGGGCATCCACTACGGCGCGCACCTTGCGGCCGCCTTGCCCGACCTGATCAGTCCTCCCTACGACGTGATCACACACGACGATCGCCTTGCCAGGTTGGCTCGACATACGGATAGCATCGTGCATGTCATCCTGCCCGTGGACCATGGCGACGTCGGCCAGACCGAAGATTATGTGCGGTCTGCCGCACATCTGCAGCGGCTTCGCGCTTCAGGCGCGCTGATTGAGGACGCCGAACCGGCCTACTACGTCTACCGTCAGACCTTCACGGCGCCCGGCTCGGATCGCAGCCTCAGTCGGACAGGCCTTTTCTGCACCATCGACCTCTCGCCGTATAGCGAGGGCAAGGTACTCCCGCATGAGGAGACGCGCGCCAAGGCCAAGCAAGATCGCCTTGAGCTCATGCGCGCCACGCAGGCGAACACGGAGCCGATCTACTGCCTCTATGAGGACCCGGACGGGCGTGCGGCGGAGCTACTGGCGACCGTGTGCCAAGCCGATGCTATGCTCAGCGCAGTCGTGGACGGAGACAGCCACGAAGTCTGGCGTGTGGACGATCCCGCCCACGTAGCCGCGATCACCGCGGCCATTCCGGGGCGCGTCTGGATCGCCGACGGCCACCACCGCTACGAGACCGCCCTGGCCTATGCCGGCGAGAGCGGTCTGCCGGAAGCGACGCGGATGATGATCGTGCTGTCAGCCTTCGAGGACGATGGGCTGGTTGTGCTGCCGACCCACCGCCTGGTGCGCGGCGCATCGGCAGAAGGCCTGGCGCGGGCGCTGGAACCGGCGTTTGACGTGGCGCCGATCGCCTGCTCGGCGCTTGCCGCCCGGTTGGCTGCTTCTGCCGGCGAAGAGCGGGTGGGCTTTGGCGTGGTCGGGCCATCCGGTTCCTACTGGCTCGGGCAACGCGACGGCGATACCGGAAGGGTACACGACGCCGGGCAGAGCCTGGAGTGGAACAGGCTCGACGTAAGCGTGCTGCATAAGGCCATCATTGAGCCCCACCTCGGCATTGCACTGACGGACCTGTCCACCACAGACCGCCTTGGGTACGTCCGCGAAGTGGAGGAGGCAGTCACGGCGGTGCAGAGCGGTGACTGGGACCTGGCGCTGCTCCTGCGCGGCGTGCGACCGGGGCAGCTGCGCGACGTCGCGGCGGCCGGCGGGAAGATGCCGCCCAAGAGCACCTACTTCTACCCCAAGCTATGGAGCGGACTGCTTCTTCGCGCCCTGAACCGCTAGGCGGTTCGGGGCAGCGCGCCTGTGGGCACTGCGGGGCGTTGGTCTTCTCAGACACCCGCAGTTGCCCTCAGTGCCGTCGGTTCCCGGTGAAGCTCCACCTATGCCCCCGCTGCAAGTTCATCGCCGATGCCAAGCTCGACGGTTGCCCCAACTGCGGTCGCCTGTACGAGCCAGGCGGCGACTACCTGTAGGCCATTACAGCCCGGGGTCACCGAGGGGTGAGCGCCCCAGGGCGCCCCTTGCACCGCCGACGATGCCCATCATGGCCTCCCGCATGCCCATGGCGCTGACCGCGAACGCCACGCCGTGCATAACGCTACCGACGATCGACCAGATCAGGCAGACGCGCCCCACATCCTGAAGGCGCCGATCAGGGAGCATCATGAAGATCAGGGCTACTGGGAAGCCAACAAGCGGCACCAGGAGACCGAGGGACACCGCGGCACGCAGCGCCGCGGGATCGACGCCGGCGCCGGGGTAGGGAAGGGGCAAGGGGACCGCAGGCCCAGTTGCGGACGCGGAGGTTGCGGGAGGCGCCGTTCGTTGTTGCTGCGCCTGGGCCAGACCGACCACCACGTCATAGGGCACGCTGGGCGTGGGCTGGGCGGTTCCGGACGCTGTCGGTGAGCCGCCCACCAGTGGCGCGCCGCACTTCCAGCAGACGCTGACTGTGGTGAAGTTACTGGAGCCGCACTTCGAGCAGGCGGTCCGCCCTGCGGACTGGGTCATGGCGTCCGATCCGATCCCCTCGGCTTACGGCCGGGGCAGTGTCGACAATGCCGGCTCTGGGCGCGGCGTCTCCAGCTTACCCCGGTTGATCGTGCCACGCAAAGTCAAACGGCCCCGCCTGTAGTGGCGGGGCCGTATTGGTTATGTATCCTGGCGGCGTCCTATCTTCCCAGGGGCTTGTGCCCCAAGTATTGTCGGCGCTGGCGGTCTTAACTACCGTGTTCGGAATGGGAACGGGTGGTACCCCGTCGCTATGGCCACCAGGAATCTTTGTTGGCTTCGTGGAACGTTGCCAATCGCATAGGGTCGTGGATAATGTGTGTGTGGTTGAGATTTGCTTGATTTGAGGGCGTCATGGAGCTGACGCAAGCTCTTGATTGCAAGCCCTCGGTTGATTGGAACGGCTAAGCTGAACACGTTGCCGCGCTTGCACTTGCCGCCCATCGACAGGTTGTCTACCTGTAACCTTACCAGATTAACTCTGTGGGAGTTCTCATCTCGGGGCGCGCTTCGCACTTAGATGCTTTCAGCGCTTATCGCTTCTCGACATAGCTACCCGGCGTCTGCACCTGGCGGTACAACCGGTACACCAGAGGTCGATCCATCCCGGTCCTCTCGTACTAGGGACAGCCCCCCTCAAAACTCCTACGCCCACCGCGGATAGGGACCGAACTGTCTCACGACGTTCTGAACCCAGCTCGCGTACCGCTTTAATAGGCGAACAGCCTAACCCTTGG
>CAISJD010000180.1 GCA_903885605.1 uncultured Chthonomonas sp.
GCCTGCTCGACGCGCTGAACGTGCGCACAGCCTCGGCCGATGCGCCCGCCCCCGTCGAAGAGGCGCCGGCGCCGGAGGCGTCCACGATGGAGGCCGAGCGATGCAAGGTCATCGTCACGCCGCTGCCCGGAGCCGGCGGCTTCCGCTGCCGGCTGGTGGGGAGGCCCGGCGACCTGCCCGACCGCCGCTTCCCGCCCGAGGCGTTGACGACGCTGCCCGCGGGCGCCGACGAGATCGTCGTGGGCGTCGGCGCGCTGGGGGATGACCCCACGGGCGCGGCGGCCCGGTGCGGCGAAATCCTGGCGGCGGGCGGAGCCGCCATCCACCAGCCCTCCGGCAAGGCGTCGGCGCCCGACTACCTGCTCGCCGCCGCGGCGTTCGTGCCGCAGGTGCAGGCGCTCTACGCGCTGGCCTGCCACGGCGCCTTCAGCCACGCGCTCACCTTCGAGCCCGCCGAGCCGGAAGCCACCCTCTCGCTGGCGGGCCTCACGTCGACGGCGCTCGAAGCGCTGAAGGCCGATGCGGCGGTTGTGCTGATCATCGCCGAGTCGGCCGGCCTCGTGGGCGCATCGATGAAGCAGTCGCCGACCGAGGCCCGGGATGACGCCTTCTTCGACTTCCCGGGCATCCGCCGACGCCTCAGCTTCACGCCGGATGTGATCTGGCCCCGGTCGCTGGCGCTGGTGGTCGGCGTGGCGGCTCGGAAGCCCGACGGCGCCCTCGCCGGCTTCCTGCGGCCCACGGGCGACGAGGGCGGCGACCTGCACGCCCACTTCCACGCGGCAGCATTCGCCTATCGCGCCATGCCGGTGACCCTCAGCGCCGCGGCCACCGCCGTGGGCAGGCTGTTCGACAGCGGCGGACCCGACGGCGCCCTGCACCTGCTCCGGGACGACCGGGGCGCGGCGGGCGCCGGAGACAGCCGTTTCGTTCGCGGCGCCGCCTGGATCGCGCCCATCACCGCCTGCGAGACCGCAACGCCGGGCAAGGAGGGAGCCGCGTGAACCTGCTGATTGGAGCCCTGACCATCGGGCTGATCCTGGCCCTGCTCGCCATCGGGGTCTACATCTCGTTCCGCATCGCCGACTTCGCGGATATCACCGTGGAGGGCTCCCTCACCTTGGGGGCGGCCGTGGCGGCCACGCTGCTCGTCGCCGGGGCGCCGCCGGTCTGGGCCACGCTGGCCGGGGCGGCGGCGGGCGCCGTGGCGGGTTCCGTCACGGGCGTCCTGCATACCCGCTTCAACATCCACGGCCTGCTCTCCGGAATCCTCGTGATGACCGCGCTCTACTCCGTGAACCTGCGCGTCATGGGCCGGAGCAACATCCCGCTCCTCTCCGTGCACAATGCCACGGACTACGCCGACGCCCTGGCGAGCCGGCTGACGCCTTCGGGCCGGCCGCTGAACGTGATGGGCTGGGAGGTCGCCACCCGCGACGCGGCCATCCTGCTCAGCGCCCTGGGCCTCGTGGCGATCATCTCGGTGATCCTCTACCTCTTCTTCCGCACCAAGCTGGGCACGGCCATGCGGTGCACCGGCGACAACCCGCAGATGGCGCGGGCGCTGGGCGTCGACACGGGCATGATGATCATCATCACCCTGGCTCTGGCCAACTTCCTCTCGGGCCTGGCCGGAGCGCTGCTGGCCCAGTACCAGGGCTTCGCCGACGTCCAGATGGGCCTCGGCATGCTCGTCTGGGGCCTGGCCAGCGTCATCATCGGCGAAACGCTGGTGCGGACGCGACGGCTGGGGTTGGCCATCACCGGGGCCGTCATGGGATCGCTGCTCTTCCGTCTGCTGGTCGCCATCGCCCTGCGGCTGGGCCTTGACCCCAACGACCTGAAGCTCATCACCGCGGCCTTCGTCCTGGGCGCGCTCATCCTGCCCGGCATGCTCGCCAAGATCAAGACCACCAAGCGCGAGGCCCCCAATGCTTGAGATCACGCAGCTGAGCAAGACCTTCCACGCGGGCACGCGCAACGAAGTCCGCCCGCTGCAGGGCGTCAACCTGAACGTCGAGGCCGGCTCCTTCGTCATCGTGGTCGGCACCAACGGCTCCGGCAAGTCCACGCTGCTCAACGCCGTGGCGGGCTCTTTCCTGCCGGACGCCGGACGCATCTCGCTGGCGGGCCACGACATCACCCGCTGGCCCGAGCACCGCCGCGCCGGGCTCATCGGCCGGGTCTTCCAGAACCCCTTCAGCGGCACGGCGCCGGGCATCAGCATCGAGGAGAACCTCGCCATGGCCACCCAGCGGGGCACGCGCCGCGGCCTGGGTTGGGCGCTCCCGCGCTCGCTCTGCCGCGACTTCCAGGAGCGGGTGGGCGACCTCCGCATGGGCCTGGAGGGCCGCCTCGACACGGAGATCGGCACCCTCTCCGGCGGCCAGCGGCAGGCCCTCACGCTGCTCATGGCCACCTGGCGCCGACCGGAGCTGCTGCTGCTGGACGAGCACACGGCGGCGCTGGACCCGCGCAGCGCCGACAACGTCGTTCGGCTCACGCAGCAGGTGGTCAGCCGCGACAAACTGACGACGCTCATGGTCACGCACTCCATGCAGCAGGCGGTCCACCTGGGCGACCGGCTCATCATGATGCACGGCGGCCGGATCATCCACGACGTGCAGGGCGCCGAGAAGCGTAACCTTCGCGCCAATGACCTGCTCGCCCGGTTCGACGAAGTGCGGCGCATGGAGGAGCTCGACCCCAGCGCGGCCGAGATGCTTCGGCGCGTCTACCTATAGAGCCGCCTCCGGCCTGCGGTATCGTATATCCGGTCAGGGCGGACCGACCCGGCCCTGAGGGGAGGCTCACGATGAACGCGCTCCTTCAGCCCATCGTGGATTCACCGCTGCTGGATGACTACATCACCCGGCTCGTCCGCCTGCGCGACGACGAGCGGCTTCGGCGCGCGCGGTTTGTGGACGATGCCCCGGCCGACCGCAAGGCGGAGTTCATCAACGGGAGGGAGATCGTGCACTCACCGGTGTCGCCGGCGCACAACGACGTACTGACCCGCCTGGGCAATCTGCTCTCCGCGCATGTTCGCCGTCACGGGCTGGGCAGTGTCGGCCTCGAGAAGCTCATGGTGTCGCTGACGCGCAACGACTACGAGCCCGACCTCTGCTTCTTCTCATCGAATCGGTCGGCCGGCTTCGCCGCGGACCAGCGGCGCTTCCCCGCGCCTGACTTCATCGTGGAGATCCTCTCCCACGCCACCGAGGAGCGCGACCGGGGCGTGAAGTTCGTCGACTACGCAGCCCACCACGTCGGCGAGTACTGGATCATCGACCCCGAGGCCGAGACGGTGGAGCAGTACACCGCGGTCGACGGCGAGTACCGCCTCGCCCTCAAGCTCCACGACGGCGACCTGACATGCGGCGCCGTGCCCGGCTTCACCATCCCGGTCCGCGCCATCTTCGCCGACGCCGAGAACCTGGCGGCCCTGTCCGCCCTGCTCGCCGCCTGACCCGCACCGAACCGCAAGAGAGGCGCCATGACCCCCGAAGAGTTCCGCTCGCACGCCCACCACCTGGTGGACTGGATGGCCGACTACCTGGAGAACGTCGAGGGCTACCCGGCCAAGGCGCAGGTGGCCCCCGGCGAGGTCCTGGCCAAGCTCCCCGCCTGCCCGCCGGCTCAGGGCGAGCGGTTCGAGGCCATCTTCTCGGACTTCCGCTCCGCCATCATGCCCGGCATGACGCACTGGCAGCACCCGCTCTTCTGCGCCTACTTCCCGGCCAACTCCTCGCCGCCGTCGGTGCTGGCCGAGATGCTCATGGCCACGCTGGGCGCGCAGTGCATGCTCTGGGAGACCTCGCCCGCCGCCACCGAGCTGGAGCAGCGCTGCATGGAGTGGCTCCGGGGCATGATCGGCCTGCCGGACGGCTTCGAGGGCGTGATCCAGGACACGGCCTCCACCTCCACGCTGGCCGCGCTCCTCTCCGCCCGCGAGAGGGCCACCGGCTACGGCGCCAACCTGACGGGCCTGGGAGGCGAGGCGCCCTTCACGGTCTACACCTCGACCGAGGGCCACTCCTCCATCGACAAGGCGGTCCGCATCGCGGGCTTCGGCTCCGACCACCTGCGCCGCATCGCCACCGATGCGAACCTGGCCATGCGGCCCGAGGCGCTGGACGAGGCGATCCGCGCCGACCGCGCCGCCGGGCTGCGTCCGCTGGCCGTCGTCGCCACCTTCGGCACCACCAGCTCCACCGCCGTGGACCCGCTCTCCGCCGTCGCCGAGGTGGCCCGGCGGCACGGGCTCTGGCTGCACGTCGACGCCGCCTACGCCGGGTCGGCCCTCATCCTCCCCGAGGTGCGCCCCCTGGCCGCCGGGCTGGAGCAGGCCGACAGCCTCGTCTTCAACCCGCACAAGTGGCTCTTCACGAACTTCGACTGCTCGGCCTACTTCGTCCGCGACCGCGAGGCGCTCATCCGCACCTTCGAGATCCTGCCCGAGTACCTCAAGACCAGGCACCAGGCCGTGGTCAACAACTACCGCGACTGGGGAGTGCCGCTGGGCCGCCGCTTCCGCGCGCTCAAGCTCTGGTTCGTCATCCGCAGCTACGGCGTCGAGGGCCTGCAGGCCATGGTCCGGCGCCACATCGAGTGGGCGCGCGAGTTCCGGTCGTGGGTCGAGGCCGACCCGGCGTTCGAGGTGATGGCCCCGTCACCCTTCGGCCTGGTCTGCTTCCGCCACGTGCGCCCCGGCCTCGCCGAGGAGGCGCTCAACCGCCTGAACGCCGAGATCCTCGACCGCGTGAACCGAACCGGCGACCTCTACATCACCCACACCAAGCTCAGCGGCCGCTACGCCCTGCGCCTGGTGATCTCCCAGACCACGGTGACCCTCGACCACGTCCGCAAGGCCTGGGAGATCATCCGCACCGTGGCCGGGAGCGTGGAGGCGTGAGGCGGACCGCCCTCATCGCCGTCGCGCTGGGTGTGCATCTGCTCATGGCGCGAGCCTCTGCTCAGCCGCGCGACGTGGTGTACCGCTACATGGAGGCCGAGGCGCCGGTGGCCTCCTCCGGCATGGCGTTTCGCGACGAGGGCTTCACGTCGTGGATGGGCCACCCCTCGGGCGGGCGGACCGCCATCTTCGACACGTCGCCCGGCCCGTCCGTGACCTACGCGCTGGGCGACCTGCCCTCGGCGCCGCTCTATCTCTTCGTGCGGCAGCTCGCCTTCCCCGCGCCGCAGGCCGGCGTGGAGGCGGTGGTGGACGGCCGCGTCGTCGGCATCACCGAGTTCGACAGGCCCGGCACGACGCTCGCGTGGAGCCGGCGTCTCGGGCCATTCACCGCGGGGCCGACCTCGACGCTGACGCTCCGGCCCGCCGCGGGCAGCAGCCAGGCGCCCTACCTGGACGTGCTGCTGGTGACCAACGACCCCGACGCCGCTCCGGATCACACCGACCAGGACTACCGCAGCGCCACCGTGCGGGTCGGGGCCTCGGGCGTGGAGTTCGGGGCCTTCCGCCTGAGCGCCATCGCGGGTAAGACCGCCGTGCATCTCGCCGCCACCGCGGCCCGGCCCGTGCAGGTCTCCCTCTGCGTCACGGCCCGCGAGGAGGGCTCGAAGGCCAGGGTCACGGCGGCGCGCGAGTTCCGCCTGGCCCCGGGGCCCAACGCCCTGGCCGCGCCGCTGAAGCTCCCGCGCGGCAAGCGCTACTCCGTGCTGACCGAGGTGCACGGGCCGAAGGGCGTGCTGCTCTTCCTGCGGACGGCCTCGGCGCAGGTCACCGAGCCCGTCACGCTCCGGCTCAGCGGCGTCTGCTTCTCGCCCGGCGAGCAGGCCCGCGTCGGCGCGGAGATCAACGACCCCGACGTGGCCGCCGCCCGTCCGGTCCTGCGCGCGAAGGTCCTGTCCGGCGCCCGGACGCTGCTCACCGCCGAGGCGCGGTCCAAGGGCCGCTTGGCGCAGGTCTCGCTGCCCGTGGGCAAGCTGCCGCCCGGCCGGTACACGCTGACGGCGGGACTGGGCGGCGCGTCGCTCGCGTCGGGCTTCTCCGTGATCCCGGCGATCCGCGACCGGCTGGAGCCGATCCGCAAGGTGGAGGCGACGCCCGCCGGGCTGCTGGTGAACGGCAAGCCCTTCGTGCCGCGCAAGCTCTACCACGCCTCGGGGACCGCCGCCGTGAAGGCCCAGGGCTACAACAGCGTCGACTGCTGGGGAGGCGACACGCTGGAGGGCGTGGAGGCCATGCTGGACGAGGCGTGGCGCAACAACCTCTACGGCTACGGCATCCTCTTCCACCCCTACTTCTACAAGGGCATCGGCAAGGGCTTCGACCTGGAGGCACTGGAGCGGGGCGTGGAGAAGCTGAAGGGCCACCCCGCGCTGCTGCTCTGGGAGCTCTACGACGAGCCGGACGCCGGGGTGCCGGTGGCGGAGCTTGAGGCCGCCACTCGCCTCGTCCGCCGCCTCGACCCGAACCACCCGGTGCTGCTCAACTTCTGCTTCCCGGCGAAGTTCGCCGAGTACTCGGGGCCGTGCGACATCGTCTCGGTCGATACCTATCCGGTGCCCCACGCGCCGCTGACGCTGGTGCCGGAGACGCTGGACAAGCTCCGGGCGGCCTGCGACGGCCTGAAGCCCATGCAGATCGCCCTGCAGGGCTACGGCGACGTGAAGGGCCGAATGCCCACGCCGCGGGAGCTGCGGTGCATGACCTACCTCGCCATCAACCACGGCGCCACGGCCTTCGCGATCTACTCCTACTCCGAGGGCAAGGGCTACCCCTACTGCCTGGAGGCCGACCCCATCCTCTGGAGCTTCACCCGCGAGCTGAACCGCGAGATGCCTTGCGCCTGCCGCGTGGTGCGACCTGTAGACCAAACCTGCAGAACGTGACGCCATGGCACGCGACGTGCCCACGAAACGCCCGATTCGTGGGCACGTCGCCCTGGGATGGGCACGAGCGGCGTACGGCAGCCGGGGCCTGGTTGTACGGGCAGCCTACTTCGTGCCCAGCTCCAGGAGCACCTCACCGCTGATGGTGTCGCCGGGGCGGAGGTGGGCGTCTCTCGGCGGCGTAGTGGGTCGCGAAAAAGCCGTCGGCGCCGCCGGTGTTGTAGTCGGCGACCAGCAGGCCGATGCGTGGACCGTCCACGAAGGCCCGCACCGCCTGCGCGCCATTCGAGATCACGGCGCAGCCGAGCCCCGTGGGCTCGCGCAGGGCGGCCCGCAGGATGCCTGCACGGGTGCTGCGGAAGTCGGCGGAGCCTAGCGGCGCGCGGTCCAGCGCCCAGGGGCCGGTCGGGTTGCGCTCGGTGTCCTGCGGGCCGGGGTTGGCCCGGGCCGCGCCGACCGGGCGGCCGATGTGGTCGGACGGGTAGGCGGTCCAGGCCGTATGGCGGAGCCAGCTCACGCGATCCATGTCGGCGGGGGCGTAGAGCGTTATCCCCCACTGCCTGGGGTTCACTTCGGGCTGCATCTGGAACCGGTAGGCGATGCGAAGTCCGCCCTCTGGCGGGAAGCGGTAGGTCACGGTTCCGGTAGCCTCGGTGTAGGCTCCGCCTACGGTGATGGTTGCGCCCCCGTCGCTGTCGGTCCGTGCGTCCACGCCTGCGCAGCTCCAACCCCGGCAGACGGGGCTGAAGGGCTCGATGCCTGCGCGGAAGTCGTTCCCCGCCGTGCCGCCATCGCCCCCCGAGGCATTGCTCAGCGGCAGCAGCATCAGCTTGGGGCCGCCCACGAGCACCGTGCGCCCCTGCACGGCCGCCCGAGTGATGCGGCCCGTTGCACGGCTGATCGTCACCACGGCTTCGCCGGAGCGCACGGTGTAGGCCGCCGGCGTCGCCTCCAGTGTCACGCGTGCTCGGAGCCGCGCCGGCGGCGCGGGTGGTGCGAGTTCGCCCACGCGTAGCTCCTCGGTGTCACAGGCGAAGCCGCGCGGGTCCGTGAAGGCGAGGCGCAGGACCTCCCCGGCCGATCCCGGCCCAGCGGACTGCGATCCACCGCACGGTGGCGGAGGTTCGGGTCATCCTGCGCGACAAGCACGGCAGGAACATGACCCTGGTGCAGAATCAGGCGGCGGTCTGGTACCCGGAACAGCGGAAGTGGGGTAAGTCCGAGAACAGGACCATCAGGAGAGTCGGGGTCCGAGGTGCCGCACGTGAGGGCACAACGCCCATCGGTAACCGGCTCATCGCGCAGGTTCAGCGCTACGTTCCTTCGCGGATGCGGCGCCTAGCCTCCTCCTTTTCAGCGGCCTCCTTTTGGCGCTGCTCCTCCAGCGCCCTCATGGCGGCATCCCGGGCGGAGCGAGCGCGCGGAACTAGAGCCTCGTGGAGATATGCTATCCACGGACCGGGAACGAAGTCGTCAACGCTCTCGGAGTCATTGGAGAATTGCTCGCCATCACTATTAGTGCCCCAGGCACTAGATCGCCACGATCTGAAGCACACATCGCTCTTAGGCCCCCAGTAGACGACTTCGGATTGTGTGCACTTCTCGGTGCCATACTTAGTCTCGTAACAGCGGTTCTTGTACTCAAGTCTGAGCGTACCGTCATCGTAGTGCAGGCGGCTGGAGGTGTCGTCCGATACGTCTGTGGCCAGTGCCTTACACTCGCCCAGTGCACGACGGATTTCCCAACACACTTGCCGGTGGAAGCGGTTGTTTTTGTCGAAGTTATCGATGAGTTTCCATCGCTGGGATACCGCGACTGCATCCCAACGTTGTTGTTCCTCGGCCTGCGCGGCGGCGGCCGCCGCGCGCTCCTTTGCAAGGGCTTGATCAACTTGATCAACGGGACTAAGAGCCGTCGCGGACCCAGTGTCGCGCCGGTTGTGCGCAAGCCAGCGCACAACATTCCGCCTGAAACCGATGAGCAGTAAACAGCCGACTGCAACCGTCACCACAAAGGGGTAGGCATCCATATCCGGCCAGCCCTCCACTACACCGTCACTGTGATCCGTAATGTGGGGTAGTCATCATACAGGATTCTGCCTTCAGCGTACCCACGGATCCAGCCACTGTCAATGCCACCCCGTGCGATAGACACGCGGGCGTGCTCGAGCCGTCTAGGACCCTGACAGTCACGCACGCCACTCCGTCCTCCTAACCTCGCCTCGCCGGAGTCCGTAGCGGCGCCATGCTGGTCCTCGCGGGGACGGGCGGGCCAACATAACCCGCCTTGACGCAACAGCGGCCAACCTCGCCGACCACCACATCAAGGCTCCCCACCATACTGCAATGGGATTCTGCTGCTCACGGGCGCTACTACGGCCCGGGTGGCACCACACTGCGTCAACAGCCGTGGCCCGCGCGCGTGGTCCCGCCATACCAATATAATGATACCAGATATCTTGGCCGTTCACTTGGCTGAGTGAGCACACCGTCAGATGTGCCATGGCCTGCATCGTAGACGCGGGCCTGCTTACAGGGGCCTCTCGGCAGTCGATCCCTCCATCGACACGCAGCCTCTGGCCCGACTCGTGGCATCGGTTACCGCCATGAACGTGAACGAGTGCGAGTGGACTCGACCGGTATGGTACGGGTGGACCGTCCGGTCCGGATGCAGGCCGGCAGGGCGCGCCACGTAGGCCGCCGCGCTCCCGGCCGGTACCGTGAAGCCCTACATGGTCCACTCGCCCGGCACCGGGGCGACGGGCCAACCCTTGTATGCGGCGGGCGGTAAAGCCCAGAAACGCTCCGGAGGGTTCGGGCTGAACCGCCACGGGCCGTCCAACGGCAGCACGGGGCGGCCGACACCCGCCACGCGGCTCGGCCGGGGCCACAGGCGCACCATAGGCGTTGCCACTCGCTCCAGACGGCGCTCCAGGGGCTCAGGCGGCGCAAGCGGCGTGAGATCGTCCGACAGGAACTCCACCCGGCAGGCCACGGCATTGGGCCCGGCCAGCGCCTGGATGCGCAGCTCCAGCGTGCCGGTCCGGATGGCCTCGGCCGGAACCGGCCACTCGCGGTCCACCACCTGGGCGAAGGGCAGCGTCAGGTCGGCCTCAAGAACCGCATGGCCTGCGGTGACGCGCAGGCGCCGAAGCGGGCTATCCGAAAGGAGCGTGGCCCGCACCCGGTAGGCGGCCCTGGGCCGCACTCCGAATGACAGCTCCAGCGGGCTTCCGAAGAGCACCGTGCGCTCCGGAGCCCCGGCCGCGAGGGCGCTAGCCGGGACCTCGGCGGGCGAGTACGTGTAGCGGTCGCCGGAGACCACGTATCGCAGCCCGGCTCCGCCGGCGGCCTCCACGCGGGCGACGGGCCGGAATGCCCCCTCATCCGCAGCCCGGACGGGCCCGGCAGCCAGGCAGATCCCACCGGCAAGGGCGACGAGGCACCAAAGCGCTTCGGCGGCCTTCACGGGCGTCAATCCAGCGGCTCGAACCTCGCCTGGAAGAAGCGTAGGTACTTCGGCTCGTGGACCATTCGCAGGCCGGGCGTGCCGTCGCGCTCGGCGTAGACGGCGGCCACCGACTCGGCGGTGACATCCATGTGGGCCTGCGTGTAGACGCGGCGCGGGATGGTGAGGCGGACGAGCTCCAGCTTGGGGTAGTGGTGGTCGCCGGTGGCGGCGTCGCGGCCGGCGGAGACGATGCCGCGCTCCATGGCCCGCAGGCCCGAGTCGAGGTAGAGCTGCGCGGCCAGCATCTGGGCCGGGAACTGGTCCTGCGGGATGTGGGGATAGATGGCCCGCGCGTCGAGGTAGACGGCGTGGCCTCCGACCGGCCGGACGATGGGCACGCCCCACTCCATGAGCTTGGCCCCCAGGTACTCCACCTGGCCGATGCGCGCCCGGATGTGGTCGTCCTGCACCGACTCGCCGATGCCGCGCGCCATGGCCTCCATATCGCGCCCGGCCATGCCGCCGTAGGTGTGGAGCCCCTCGTAGACCACCACCAGGTTGGACGCCTCTTCGTACACCTTCTCGTCGTTCATGGCGAGCCACCCGCCGATGTTGACCAGCGGGTCCTTCTTGCCGCTCATGGTGCAGCCGTCCGTCAGGGCGCAGAACTCGAGCAGGATCTCGGCGACCCGCTTGTGGCCCTGCCCCGGTTCGCGCTGCTGGATGAAGTAGGCGTTCTCCACGGCGCGCGTGGCGTCCATGTAGACAGGGATGCCGCAGCGCGCCGTCAGTTCCCGCACGGCCCGGGCGTTCTCCAGCGAGACCGGCTGGCCGCCGGCCATGTTCACCGTGGCGTGGAGGCAGACGTAGGGGATCCGCTCCGCCCCGACGCGCTCGATGACCGCCTCCAGGGCCCCCAGGTCGATGTTGCCCTTGAAGGGGAGCTCCGACCGCGGGTCGTGCGCCTCGGGGACGATGACATCGACGAACGTGCCGCCCGCCAGCTCCTGGTGCAGGCGCGTGGTGGTGAAGTACATGTTGCCGGGCACGAAGTCGCCGGGCTTGATGAGCGCCTTGGAGAGGATGTTCTCCGCGCCGCGGCCCTGGTGGGTCGGCACGAGGTACTTGAAGCCGTAGTGGGCGGTCATCGCCTCCCACAGGTTGTAGAAGTTCCGGCTGCCGGCGTAGGCCTCGTCGCCGAGCATCATGCCGGCCCACTGGCTGTCGCTCATGGCGCCGGTGCCGCTGTCGGTCAGCAGGTCGATGTAGACATCCTCGGACCGGAGCAGGAAGGTGTTCCAGCCCGCCTCGCGCATGGCCGCTTCGCGGTGCTCGCGCGTGGTCATGCGGACCGGCTCGACCACCTTGACCTTCCACGGTTCGGCCCACGAACGGCGGCGCGGCACGACGGGCAGATCGCTCATTGACAGGTTCCTTGGGTGAAGTGCGTTAGAGGCCGGGCATTGCCTTGCGCTTGACGTTTCCACGGGCGCCGCCGCGAATCCTGCCGGCCGGCGCCGACCGGACCTGCCGCCGATGCAGGAGGTTGCCCCCCGCGCGACGAAACTGATGGCGCCGCCGCAGGGCCGCAGCCGCACAAGCGCCACCAGGCGCGACGAAGCGCCGCCGGGGCGCAGGAGGGTGACCGATGCCTGGCCCGACCGAGGAACGTCTGCATGCGGCCATCCGCCTGCTCCCCGCCATCGACGCCCACACACACCTGGTGGGAGGCCGGCTGTCCGCGGCGGGGCTCCACGACATCCTCCTCTACCACATGGCCGTCAGCGACCTCTACGCCGCGGGATGCCCCTCCGGCGCACGCCTGACCCAGTACCCCGGCCGCCCCACCGACGAGGAGGCGCACGCACGCCTGGCCGAGGCCGTGCCCTACCTGCCGCTGGTGGTCAACACAGGCATATCGTGGGGAGTGCGCATCATCCTCGGCGAGCTCTACGGCTGGACCAAGCCCGTCACGCCTGACAACTGGCGCGAGCTGGACGCCCTCGTTCGGCTCCGAAGCGAGGACCCGGCGTGGCCTGCCGAGGTGCAGCGTCGCGCGGGCATCGTCCGGTTCGGCACCGAGTACGCCCGGCGTGAGGGCTTCGCCGACCGCGACCGCCTCTTCTACTCGCTGGAGTGGGCCTTCTTCACCCGGTGCCAGTGGGGCGAATACGACACGGCCCTCTACGAACTGGAGCGCTGCTGGGGCCGCTCGCCCGATAGCCCGGCGCCCATCGGAGGAGGTAGCCGCCCAGCAACGGAGCGGACCGTGCGCTGCGTGGCCGACGTGCTCGCCGCCGTGGACCACTACGTGGCCGCCATGCCGCTGGATTGCATCGTCTCCATGGCCACACATATCTCCACCGACCTGGACCTGCGCGTCGTGAGCGATGAGGAGATGGCGGCCGCCCTGCAACGCCGCCCGCAGGCCGGGCCGGCCGAACGCGACATCTACGCCTCCTATGTCAACGAGGCGTTCCTGGCTGCGCTGGAGCGTCTGCCCCGGCCGCCCGTCTTCCAGTTCAGCTTCGGCGCGGAGCCCCTGCCCTTCGAGACCGCCGGCCGGCTGTCCCAGCGGAGCATCGCGCAGCTCGCCGAGATGGTGAGCCGCCGGCCCGGCCTGCGGTTCCAGTGCTTCCTGGCAAGCCGCCACTCCAACCAGTCGCTCTGCACCCTCTGCCGCGAGCTGCCCAACCTCTCGTTGGCGGGCTACTGGTGGCACAACTTCTTCGCGTCGTCCATCGGGCAGATCATGGAGGAGCGGCTGGAGATGCTGCCGATCAACAAGCAGATCGGCTTCTTCTCCGACGCTTACTGCATCGAGTGGGCCTACGCCAAGTCGCGCATGGTGCGGCAGATCATGGCCGGCGTGCTGGCGCGAAAGGTGGAGCAGGGCGTCTGGTCCGAGGCCGACGCCCTGGGCTTCGCCGCCGCGATGCTGCTGGATACCCCGCGAACGCTGTTGGGCCTGGCCGAGACCGGCGAACCTGTCGGCCTGCGAGGTCCGGCATGAAGGCCGTCCACTGCCTCGGCGTGGCCGTCATGGACGCACTGAGCGGGCCCATCGATCGCTACCCCGAGCCGCGGCGGCGGCCGCAGGTGAATACCGAGACCGTGAGGCTGCAACCCGGCGGCGGTGCGGTCAACACCGCGTGCGCCCTCGCCCGCATGGGCCTGCCCGCGGCGCTCTTCGCCCGGGTGGGATGCGACCTGCTGGGCGACGCGCTGCTGGAGGGACTGCGGCAGGAGGGTGTCGACGTCAGCGGCGTCTACCGGGCAGAGGGCGACACTACGCCATTCACCTTCGTGGGCGTCCACCCCGGCGGCGAGCGGACGTTCATCCACACTCCCGGCGCCAACCTGTCGCTCTGCCCGGACGACCTGGACATCAACCGGCTGGTCTCGGCGGACTTCCTGCTCTACCAGGACCTCTTCGTGCTGCCCTCGCTGGACCCTCGGGCGGGGGATATCCTTGCCGAGGCCCGCCGCCGCGGCGCCGCCACGCTGCTGGACGAGTGCTGGGGCCTGGGTCCTGACCGCCAGACGCTGGAGCGGCTGATGCCCTACTGCGATTACGTGATGCCCAGCCTCGACGATATGCGCGGCCTCTACCCCGGCGCCGAGCCGTGCGAGATCGCCGCGCGCCTGCACGAGGCGGGAGCCGGCACCGTGGTGGTCAAGATGGGCGCTGATGGCTGCCTCGTCTCGGTGGGGGGTGAGTGCGTGCAGGTCGGCGCACTGCCGGCCTGTGTGGTGGATGCCACGGGAGCCGGCGACTGCTGGAACGCGGGCTTCATTGCAGGGCTCATGCAGGATTTGGACGCCTTCGCCGCCACCGACCTGGGCTGCGCCTGCGCCGCGTTCTGCATCGAGGCCGTGGGCGGGGCCGTGGGCGTTCCTCCGTTGGCCGAGGTCCTGGAGCGCGCCCGCCGCCGGTGAGGCGCAGGGGGGGGGCGATGCCGCCCCCCATTCGGTTCGCTACTCGGTCGCCTTCAGCGAGGCCGGGATCGCCAAGCCGATCTTGGCCGCCTGCTTCTTGTTCAGCACCACGCGGGCGTTGGCGATGTTCTCGATGGGAATGCCCGCCGGGCTCTCGCCGCGCAGCACACGGGCGGCCATCTTCCCGGCGGCCAGGCCGCTGGCGGGCCAACCGATACCCACGGCCGCCACGGCGCCGCGGTCGACATACTCGGGGTCATTCATCACCACGGGGACCTTGGCGCGGCCGGCCGGCCCGAGGACGCCCTCGATGCCCTGCAGTAGCGTGTTGTCGCCGGTGATCCAGATGGCGTCGACCTTGCGCTCCAGGATGGCCTGCGTCGCCATGGTGGTGTCGGCGGTCGTGGCGACCGTCACGGCCTCCAGCTTGATGCCCGCGGCGTCAAGCTCGGCCTTGACCTCCTTGACGGCTCGGACCGAGTTGGCCTCGGACGCGTTGTAGATGGTTCCGAGCGACTTGATGCCGGGCACCAACGTGCGGATCACGCGGACGGTGTCCTTCATCGACGGGAACGACGCCACACCCGTCATGTTGGGCAGGTGGTCGGTCAGGCTCTTGCCCGCCCCGGCGGCCAGCGGGTCGTAGGTGTAGACGAAGACGGCGGCCGTCTGCTTCAGCTTGGACGCCGCAGCGGCGACGCCCGGCGTCGTCATCGGCACGATCAGGTCCAGGCCTTCGCCGTCCAGCGACTGCATCATCGTGGGCAGCGTGGCGATGTCGCCTGCCGCGTGCTTCTTGATAATCTCCAGGTTGCGCCCCTCGACGATGCCCTCAGACTTCAGCCCGTCGAGATAGCCTGCGATGGCGTTATCCGCCGCGCTGTCTGGACCGAACGACGCGAAGGCCACGCGATAGACCTTCGGCCCTTCCGGCTTGGCCTCCTCCTTCTTCGCGCAGCCTGCCGGCGCGATGGCAGCGGTTGCGCATACCAGTAGCGCGGCCAGTGCCCTGCGGTTGCCTTTGAACATGCCCGTACCCCTTTCATACCGATCTGCTAGCGTGGTCACGAATGCGGCGCTGTTCGTGAGTATAGACCGCCAGTGCGGGCGTCTGCAATCGGGTAGCGCCGCAGGATACTGATGCGGGCAGATCGTCGGTATAGGGGCTCGAATCCACACCACTAGACGGGCGACCGCGTCACGGCCTGCTACCCCGCCGGCAGCTCCATATCGGCGAGCGTGCGGGCGTCCAGGATGCGGTCCGCGAGGGCTTCAAGCTGCGCAAGGTCCTCGATCGCCTCCACGCGCGCGACGACATCGGGGGCCAGCACACCGAACCGGCGCTGCA
>CAISJD010000181.1 GCA_903885605.1 uncultured Chthonomonas sp.
CCGGGCCGGTTCGAGTGCCCGAAGGGGCACTTCGTGCCGTTCGTTGCCGCGACTTTAGTCGCCGGGACTTTGGACTTGGGACTTTGGACTTGGGTGTAGGCTGGCCCCGGCGGTTGACACCGCGGCAACCAAAGGCGGGAAGTCGCCCTTCGGCGACTCCAACGGCGGGTGGGTGCGGCGACCGGGCCGGTTCGAGTGCCCGAAGGGGCACTTCGTGCCGTTCGTTGCCGCGACTTTAGTCGCCGGGACTTTGGACTTGGGACTTTTGACTGGGCTGTAGGGTCGGCCCTCCGGGTGTGCCGGTACCCCTCTCGTTGACTTCCGAGGGGGTGCGCGGCTATCATACGGCGCTCGGCGTGTCTGCCCTGCTGTAGGTTGGTCACGCCTGCACCATCTTGCTACCGAGGTTGCGCCATGCCCAAGCTAGTCTTTGAAATCGGCACCGAGGAGATGCCCGCCGGGGCTATCGGCTCGGCCATCGAGCAGCTTCGGGCCTCCGTTGAGGGCCTGCTGGCCGAGCGCCACTTGCCTGCCGCCGCCGTGACCGCCTTCGGCACGCCTCGCCGGCTGGTAGTGGTGGCCGACGGTGTGCCGGCGCACCAGCCCGACATCACCCGCGACGTGAAGGGGCCTTCGGTGCAGGCCGCCTTCGGGCTGGACGGCGCTCCGACCGGCGCGGCGATCGGCTTCGCGCGGAAGCAGGGCGTGCCCGTTGAGTCGCTGGCCCGGATCGAGACGCCGCAGGGAACCTACGTGCAGGCGACCGTCGTGGACAAGGGCAAGCCCGCGACCGAGGCGCTCGCCGCGCCGCTGGGCGCCGCCGTGACCTCGCTCACCTTCCCCAAGCTCATGCGCTGGGGCTCGGGCGGCATCCGCTACGTGCGGCCCATCCGGTGGCTCCTCGCGCTGGTGGGAACCGAGGTCTGCCCTGTGCAGGTGGCCGGGATCACGGCCGGCCGCCTTTCGCGCGGGCACCGCTACCTCGCGCCCGATGAGTTCGAGGTGGCCGACGCCGATGCGCTGTTGCCGCTCCTCCGCCAGCGCTTCGTGATGCTCGATCCGGCCGAGCGCCGCGCCGCCATCCGCGCGCAGGCCGAGGTCCTCGCCGCCGAAGTCAGCGGCCGCGTGCCCTGGGACGAGGAGCTGCTGGACGAGAACGTCTTCCTCGTGGAGTGGCCCACGGCCCTGCGCGGGGCCATCGAGGAGCGCTTCCTCACGCTGCCGCGCCCCGTGCTGGTGACGGCCATGAAGAAGCACCAGCGCTTCTTCCCCGTGGAGGGCGCCGACGGCGCGCTGCTGCCCTGTTTCATCTCGGTGCGCAACGGCGGCTCGGAGCATCTCGACACGGTGCGCGCCGGCAATGAGCGCGTCCTGGCCGCCCGTTTCGCCGACGCCGCCTTCTTCCACGCCGACGATCAGAAGCAGCCGCTCGTGCGCTTCATCGACAACTTGGACCGGCTGCTCTTCCAGGAGAAGCTGGGCACCCTGGCCGAGAAGCGCCGCCGGCTGCAGGTCCTGGCCGGCCCGCTGGCCGATGCCGCGGGCATGTCCGGGGCCGACCGCGAGCGGGCGCTCCAGGCCGCGAGCCTCTGCAAGGCCGACCTGACGACCCGCATGGTGATCGAGCTGCCCGCGCTGCAGGGCATCATTGGCCGCGAGTACGCGCTGGCCGCCGGCGATGACCCCGCCGTGGCCCACGCCATCGCCGAGCACTACATGCCGCGCTCCTCCGGCGACGCCATCCCGCCGAGCGCCGTCGGGCGGCTCCTGGCCGTGGCGGACCGCATGGACACGCTGGCCGGGTACGCGGGTATCGGCATCATGCCCTCCGGCTCCAGCGATCCCTTCGGCCTCCGCCGCGCCGCACAGGGCGTGGTGCAGATCCTCGCCGGCGAGCCGGCCATGCCGGGCCTCTCGGAGATGGCGATCCTGGCAGCCGACGCCTACCACCGCGTGAACGGCCTGACCTTCGACGTGGACGCCCTCTGCACGGCCCTGCGCGGCCTCTTCGAGCAGCGCATCACCGGCACGCTGCTGGAGCGCGGCCTGCGCCACGACCTGGTGGCGGCCGCGCTCTCCGGCGGACCCAGCAACACGACTATCGTCTACTGCGCCGTCCATCGCGCCGAGATGCTCCAACAGCTCTGCGGCAGGCCCGACTTCGTGGCCACCGTGCAGACGGCCGCCCGCGTGGCCAACATCCTCCGCTCGGCCGACGCCGCGCCGAGGGCAGGCGTGGCGGAGAAGCCGCGCACCGTGGAGCGGGCCGTGGCTATGCTGGAGACCGAGGCGCGGCAGGTCCACGCCGGCGACCTGGCCGAGCCCACCGAGGTTGCGCTCTACGAGGCCGCGTTCAACGCCATCCCCCGCGTGGCCCACGCCGCCGCCGCCTATGACTTCGAGAAGCTCTACGGCATCCTGGGCGAGCTGAGCGCTCCCGTGGCCGCGCTGTTCGACGCCGTGCTCGTCATGGCCGAGGAGCCGGCGGTCCGGCGCAATCGGTTGGCCCTGCTGGCCTTCGTGGACGGCCTCTTCAAGACCCTGGCCGACTTCACCAAGGTCGTCACGGCCTAGCCGGAGGAGCGCCATGAGCCACCTCACGCTGCCGCTGGTCCAGATCGTCGCCGACACGCTCCCGGAGGCCTGGGAGCGCGCCGTGCTGCGGACCTGGGAGACCGGCGCCGAGATCGCCACCCAGTACGACGCCGAGGGCGACCCGCCCAGCCGCGACGCCATCGCGGCCATCGTGGTCCGCGATCCCTTCGCCGATCCGCGCATCCACAGGGGCCTGCCCGGCGGCATCGACCAGCTCGAGGCCTACCGCCAGGAGGTGGTGGACGGCATCCACGACCACTGGGTCGATCCCGACGCCGGCAAGTGGGAGTACACCTACCACGACCGGCTGGTGAACTACACCACGCCCGGCCGCCCCGCCACCGACCAGCTTGAGGGGATGGTGCAGGCCCTGGCCCAGGCGCCCCACACGCGCCGCGCGCAGGCGATCCTCTGGAAGCCCTGGGAGGACCTTGGCATCGCGGACCCGCCCTGCCTGCAGCGTATCTGGTGCCGCGTCTTCGGCGACGAACTGGTGATGAACGTGCACATGCGCAGCAACGACGCCTTCAAGGCTGCGTTTATGAACATGTACGCCTTCACAGAGCTGCAGGCCGAGCTGGCCCGCAAGCTCTCGGCTCAGTTGGGACGGACCATCCGCCCGGGCCAGTACACCCACATGGCGGATTCGTTCCACATCTACGGGTCGTATTTCGGAGAGTTCAAGGCGTTTCTCGACCTCGTCGGCTCCCGTCCATTCGAGAAGAGAACATTCCGCATGGCGGACGTGGAAGAGATCCTGGCGGAGGCGCGGGCGCAGGTCCTGCGATCCGTAGAGGAAGAGAAGCGCACCGGCCGCAAGGGCCTGTAGCGCCGCACGGCTCGCCGCCGCTGGAAGGAAGATGGACGACCATGCATGACCACGGTCCGATCCTGCATAGGGCAGCCTCCCTGGCGGCCTGCGCGCTGGCCATCGCCGCGGCCGGCGCACAGACGCCGACGCAGCCGCAGACCCCGCCGCCCCCCGCCCAGGCCGGCGGCGAGGCGGCCGACGGCCTGCGCAAGGTGCTCCAGGTCTACGCCGCGGCCAAGACCTACCAGGCCACCTGGTCCTACTCGCTCACCAAGGGCGAGGAGGTGCAGAAGATGAACCTCGAGGTACGCGCCAAGCCGCCCTCGCGGCTCAGCTTCCGCGTGATGCCCGCACCCGGGGGCAAGACGGCCAAGGGCTCCAAGGAGACCCCGCTACCCGAGATGACGGTGAACATCGACGGCACGACCGCCTGCTTCGTCAACGCCGGCGAGAGCGTCTACTTCCAGGTCCCCTTCCCGGCGGGCTCGCGCATCGCGCCGCTCCACTTCTTCCCACAGATCCCCGACGCGTCCGACGTGAAGCGCCTGCCCGACGCCACGGTGGCCGGCAAGGCCTACGTCGTCCTGGAGGCCCGGCGCGCCGACGGCAGCGTGGCGCGGATCGAGATCGATCCCGCGATCCTCCGGATCAAGCGCATCGTCCAGGAGAGCATGGTGGGCCTCAACCGCGTGACCTCCGTGCTCATGGTGGAGAAGGAGGTCTTCGACGCCGAGATCCCGGACGCGAAGTTCGCCTACAAGCCGCCCAAGGGCTACAAGGAGGTACCCGCGCCGGCCGAGTCCGGAGCCCTCTTCGCACCTCCGGCGCCGGCCGCCCCGAAGTGAGCCGCCCCGAGGTGGGCGCGCGCCCGTGAACATCGTCGTCATCCTGGTCGATACGCTCCGCGCCGACCACCTGGGTTGCTACGGCTATCCCAAGCCCACCAGCCCGGCCATCGACGCGCTCGCCGCCGGCGCCGTGGTGTATGAGCAGTGCCTGGCGCCGGGCATCCCCACCACGCCGGCCCACGCCACGATCTACACCGGGTTGCACCCGCTGGAGCACAACATCGTCTGCCACGGCGGCTCCGCCGACCTGGCGCGCACCCTCCCCGTGCTCCCCGAACTGCTCCAGCAGGCGGGCTACACCACCTGCGCCGTGGACAACCTGTACGACCTGAAGCCCTGGCTCTCGCGCGGCTACGAGTTCTACATCAACCCGTCCCACAGGCACCGGATGCGGCTGCTGATGACCTGCGAGGAGGTCAACCACCGCGCCGTCGAGTGGATACGGGGCCACGCCGCCGAGCCCTTCTTCCTCTTCGTCCATTACTGGGAGCCGCACACGCCCTACCTGCCGCCGGGCCGGCACCGCACCTTCTATTCGGGCTCCGATCCGTTCGACCCGGCGCACACCAGCCTTGCCGGCATCCGGCGCACGCCCTTCTGGGGCATGTGGGGCGACACCTGGTTCAAGAAGCTGGGGCCCATCACCGACGCCGACTACGTCACCGCGCTCTACGACGGCGAGATTCGCCACGCCGACGAGGGCGTCGGAGGCCTGCTCCACGCGCTGGAGGCGGCGGGCGTCGCCGATGACACCGCCGTCGTCCTGACCGCCGACCACGGCGAGGTGATGGCCCGGAACGGCATCTACTTCGACCACCACGGGCTGTATGAGGACAACATCCATGTGCCCCTCGTCGCCCGCATCCCCGGCCGCGCCGCCGCCCGAGTGCCGGCGATGGTGACGCATATGGACATCGCGCCGACGCTGCTCGGCCTCGCCGGAGCGCCCATACCCGCCGGTCTTCCCGGCGTCGACCTCTCCGCGCCGGGCGCCGGCCTGGGCGTGCCGCAGCGGGCCGGCGTCGTCTGCTGCGAGGCCACCTGGCAGGCCAAGTGGTGCCTCCGGACCGAGACCCGCAAGCTCATCCTCTCCCGCGAGCCGGACCGCTACGGCACCCCGCGCCGGGAGCTCTACGACCTGGCCGACGACCCCGGAGAGACGCGCAACCTGGCCGAAGCCCGGCCCGCCGAGGCCGACGCCATGGAGCTGGAGCTGGAGGCGTGGATCTCCGCCGAGCTGCTCCGCACCGGACGCGACAGAGACCCGCTGGTGGCGCAGGGCATCACCCTCGGCCGCCGCTGGGACGACTGGCTGGCCCGCAACCCCGCCCTGCGGGACGCGGCCAACAGCAGGACCGGCTTCCAGCCGGAAGGCATTAACTAATCATTAACGTGGAGGATACGCAACCATGTACACGGCCCTGAGCCCCGGCGCGCTCGGAATGTCGGTCGGCAGTCTCAAGGAGGGCATCGCCCTGGCGGCATCGGCCGGCTACGGCGGCCTGGAGATCTCGATCCACGAGGTGCAGACGCTCATCGCCTCCGAAGGCGCCGCCACCGTCCGCGCCTGGTTCGACGACGCCGGCGTCAAGCCCGCCGCCTGGGGCCTGCCCGTCGCCTGGAGCGGCGCCGAGGAGGAGTGGAAGCAGGGCGTCGAGACGCTCAAGGGCTACGCCGCCGCCGCCGAGGCCCTCGGCTGCGACCGCACCATGACCTGGATCCTCTCCGGCTCCAACGACCGCACCTTCGAGCAGAACCTCGCATTCCACGTCGAGCGCTTCACGCCCATCGCGGCCGTGCTGAACGACCACGGCGTGCGCCTGGGCCTGGAGTTCCTCGGCCCGCAGACGATCTACAAGTCCTTCACACACCGCTTCGTCCACACCATGGCGGGCATGCTGGAGATGGGCGACCAGATCGGTCCCAACGTGGGCCTGCTGCTGGACTGCTGGCACTGGTACACCGCCGGCGGCACGCTGGAGGAGCTGGCGAAACTGGACCAGCGCCGCGTCGTATACGTGCATGTGAACGACGCGCCCGTGGGCGTCGCGCTTGAGGATCACATCGACAACCAGCGCGGGCTCCCCGGCGCCACCGGTGTCATCGACCTGCCGGGCTTCCTGCGCGCGCTGGAGGCCATCGGCTACGACGACCCCGTGACGCCCGAGCCCTTCGGCAACCCGGCCACGTGGGCCGCCGACGCCCTCCGGGGCGTCTGGGCCAAAGCCGGCCTGTAGGAGAACCTGCCCCATGCCTGCCAATCGCCGCGCCCTTCCTGCGGCCCTCGCCGCCTGCGCGGCGTTCGGCGCCCTGGCGCTGACCCCGGCCCCCTGCATCGCGGGGCCGGGACTCAGCCCCGCCGTGCGCCGGTCCGTCTTCGACACCATTTGGACAAAGATTCGAGACAAGTACTTCGACGCCAGGATGAACGGCGTCGACTGGAACGCCGTCCGCCTCCGCTATCGGCCCCGATTGGCCGGGCTCAAGGACGATGCCGCCTTCTACGGCCTCCTCCAGCAGATGGTGGGCGAGCTCAAGCAGTCGCACTTCGGCGTGATCCCGCCGGATGAGTACCTGGCCGAGGACGAGCGCGCCGGGGCGCACCAAGCCGGCGTCACGGGCATCACGGCGCGGATGATCGAGGGGCTGCCGCTGGTCAGCGCCGTAGAGCCGGGCTCCGCCGCCGCCGATGCCGGCGTGAAGCCGGGGTGGGAGATCGTCGAGATCGCCGGCAAGCCCGTGAAGCCCGTGATCGACGCCGTCATGGCCCGCCGCAAGCTCACCGAGACCGGCAAGCGGCTCCAGATTCGCATGGCGCTGGGCGCTCGGCTCACCGCGCCCGTGGGAGACTCAGGCGCGATCACGTTCCGCACCCCCGAGGGCGAGGCGAAGGTCGTGGAGGTGGAGCGTCGCCGCCCCTCCGGTGAGCCCGTCCGGTTCGGCGAGCTGCCCGCCATGTACACGCGGTTCGAGACGCGAAAACTGGCATCGGGCGTGGCCTACGTGGGCTTCAACGTCTTCATGATGCCCGTGCTGGAGCCGTTCCGCAAGGCCGTGGCCGAGGCGGCCGGGGCGCCGGGGCTCATCATCGACCTGCGCGGCAACCCGGGCGGCATCGGCGGCATGGCCGCGGCCGCGGGCTCCAGCCTCACGACGGTGCAGAAGAGCCTGGGTACCATGCGCATGCGGGCCGGGGCGATCAACTTCGTTATGTTCCCCCGCGAGGACGCCTATTCGGGTCCCGTGGCGATCCTGACCGACGAGCTCTCCGCCAGCACCTCCGAGGTGATGGCCGGCGGCCTGCAGGACCTGAAGCGCGCCCGCACCGTGGGCGGCCGAACGGCGGGTATGGTGCTACCCTCCATGGTCGAGCGCCTGCCCGGCGGCATCCGCCTGCAGTACGCCGTGGCCGACTTCCGCACTCCACACGGCGTCCTGCTGGAGGGCCGGGGCGTGCAGCCGGATATCGCCGTGACCGAGGCCCGCGCCGACCTGGCCGCCGGGCGCGACCCCGTGCTGGAGGCCGCCGAGGCCGCCCTGCTCCGGGCCACGAAATAGCCAGAAACCACGCGCAATCCCATAGGAGATGCCATGAGAAACCATAAGCTTCCGGTAGCCCTGCTGATGCTGGCCGCCGCCCTTCCCGCCCTCGCCGGCCCCAAGCTCACCGCCGAGCAGGTGCTGGACAAGCACGTCGCCGCCACCGGCGGGCGCGCCGCCTACGAGCGCATCAAGTCCACCGTGACCAAGGCCACCGCCAAGCTGGCGGCCCAGGGCATCGGCGGGCCCATGGAGATCTACGCCAAGTACCCCAACAAGATGCTCACCGTGCAGACGCTCAGCGGCATCGGCGAGACCCGGCAGGGCTACGACGGCAAGGTCGCCTGGTCCAGGGATCCCCTCCAGGGCCTCCGCAAGCTCAGCGGGCCCGAGGCCGAGCTGGTCGCGCGCGGAGCCGTCTTCAACACGCAGCTCAACTGGCGCAAGGCCTTCCCCAAGGTGGCGATGCTGCCGGACAAGAAGATCAACGGCGCCGCCTGCTACGTGGTGAAGCTCGTGCCCGAGGTGGGTAAGCCCCTCCTGCAGTACTTCGACCAGAAGACCTTCTACATGGTCCGGATGGACATGACCTTTGAGGGTCCGCAGGGCAAGATGGCCATCGAGACCACCATCGGCGACTACCGCCCGGTGGACGGCGTGAAGGTACCCTTCTCCATGCGCCAGAAGATCGGCGGCGCCGCCGAGATGGTGGTGACGCTGAACTCCGTCAAGAACAACGTGCCGATCGACGACGCGCTGTTCGCCATGCCCAACAAGTAGGCTTCGCTCACTTCCCGGACAGGTTGGCAGGGGCCGGGCCGACGGCCTCGGCCCGGCCCCATCGCCGGTTTGCCGATATAATGGGGTGCTTGGATGCTGTACGTTGCTGTCCAGATTCGCCTGCCACAGGCAGGACGGAGCCCAGTATGAGTGACCGGCCAGGAGGCATCACCGCTCCGACCCCGTCCACACCGCGCCCGTATGTGCTCGTGGTGGACGACAACGCAGCACATACGCATATCCTCGTTCGCGAACTTGAGGCGAGCGGCCACAGCATGCAGGCGGCCACCGCCGCCAACCTGGCCGAGGCCAGGCGGCTCATCGCCCACGCGCCACCGGCCGTCGCCATCATCGACCTGAACCTCCCTGACGGCCTGGCCACGGAGCTGCTCACGTCGCCCGCTGAAGAGGGTGCGTTTCCGATCATCATCATGACTGCCGCCGGCTCCGAGGAGATGGCGGCAGCGGCCATCCGCGCCGGCGCGCACGACTACCTCGTGAAGTCGCCCCAAGCCTTCGCCGGCATCGGGCGCACGGTCCGGACCGTCCTTCGCGAGTGGCGGCACATACAGGCGAGCAGGATAGCCGTCGATGCGCTGGCCGCCAGCGAGGCCCAGTACCGCGAACTGCTGAACGCCACCGGCAACGGCATCTTCGTGAAGGACCCCGAGTTGCGGTACGTGCTCGCCAACGCGGTGCACGCCCACCGCATGGGCTTCGAGCCCTCGGATCTGCTCGGCCGAACCGACTGCGACCTGCTGCCTGCCGGCGAGGGCGAACGATACTCGGCCGTGGACCGGTCGGTGCTCGACAGCGGCGCACCCGTCACGCTGGAGGAGACGCGCGCCGGCCGCACCTACGAGACGCGCAAGTTCCCGGTCCCTCTGACAGATGGCCGAACCGGCATCGCCGCCGATGTTCGCGATGTCACCGCGGCGCGCGCAGCCGCGGCCGAGATGGCCCGGCTCGCGGCGGCGGTGGATCAGCTGTCGGAATCCGTGATGATCACAGAGCCTGACGGCTCGATCGTCTATGCGAACCCGACCTTCGAGCGGATCAGCGGCTACACCCGCGCCGAGGTCATGGGCAAGAACCCTCGCATCTGGAAGAGCGGACGTCAGGACGCCCGGTTCTACGCGGGGCTCTGGACCACGCTCAAAGAGGGCCGCACCTGGCGCGGCCGTTTCATCAACCGGCGCAAGGATGGTTCCCTGTTCCACGAGGATGCCATCCTCTCGCCGTTGCGCAACGCGGACGGTCGGCTCATGGGGTACGCGGCCGTCAAGCGCGATGTGACGGACGCGGTGTACCGCGAGCGGGCACAGCGCCAGGGCCAGAAGCTTGAGGCCCTGGGGACGCTGGCCGCGGGCATCGCCCACGACTTCAACAATGTGCTGCAGAACATCATGACCATGGCTGAGAGCTCGCTGGCCGATGTGCCTGAGGAGAACCCCGCGCGGGCCGACCTCGGTGCGATCCTCCAGGCTTGCGGACGGGCTGGAGGGCTGATCCGGCAAATCCGTGCCTTCACCCGAGCCGAAGAGGACGACAAGCTGCAAGCGATCGACGCGGGGCCCGTCGTCTCGGAGGCCATGCGGCTGATCCGGGGCGCCGTTCCGCCCTCTGTGACCCTCCATGCCGACCTGGCGCAGACGCCCTGCCGGATCGTGGCCGATCCCGTGCAACTGCATCAGGTCGTTATGAACCTCGGCACCAACGCCTGCCAGTCCGTGCAGCCCGGGCAGCGGGCGACGGTCACCGTATCGCTGGGGCTGGAGCAGCTTGACAGCGTCGGCGCCGCCAACGTGCGCGAAGCAGCCGCCGGAGGCACCGCGTCGGCCATTGTGCCGGGGCACTTTGTGGTACTTCGCGTCGAGGACACAGGCGCCGGCATCTCGCCGGAAATCCTTGACCGCATATACGACCCCTACTTCAGCACCAAGCCCGGCATTTCGAACACGGGACTGGGCCTGGCAGTGGTACACGGCATTGTCCGGTCGCACAATGCGGCCATCACCGTGCAGAGCAAACCCGGGGCAGGGAGCGTCTTCTCGGTCTACTTCGCCGCCGTCGATGAGGAGGCGGAGGCAGCCCAGACGGCCCATCTGGTCTCCGAAGCGGCCCCGGTCGGCTCCGAGGCGTTGATGTATGTGGACGATGAGCCGGGCATCTGCAAGGCGTCGCACCGGAGCCTGGAGCGGCTCGGCTACCGTGTGGCAGCATACACATCGCCGGTACAGGCGCTTGAGCGGCTACGCGCGGAGCCCGGCACGATCGATGTGCTCGTCACCGACATGGCCATGCCGGAGATGACGGGATTGGAGCTGTTCACCCACGCCCGAGCGGCGCAGCCACAGATGCGCGCCATCATCTGTACCGGGTTCAGTGACCAGGCCGGCACCGACGCTGCTCTGGCCGCCGGCATCTCCGAGGTCCTCAGCAAGCCCATCACCGTCCGTGAGATCGGCCACGCCGTCCGCCGCGTCCTCGACGGGCCGCCTCCCGAGGGGGCGTGACCTTGCGGCTGCGCACGGCGCTGGCCCGCGTGAGGCCGCACACGGCGGCTGCGGCGTATGGCGTCCTATCCGCCGTCGTGGTCGTGTCCGGGCTGGTCTCGTCTGCCCGGTATGAGGACGAATTCGTCAGTGCTACCCGTCGCCAACTCGAGGCGACCGCCAAGCTCAAGGTCGAGGGCCTGCACCGGTGGCGCACGGAGCGGCTGGGGGATGCGACGGCGATCTCCCGCAACCAGGTGGTCGCGAACCTCGTGGCCGGCGTGGACGCCGGCGGTGGACCGCAGGCTCGCGCCGACGTGCAGTCCTGGCTGGCCAGTTACCTCGCGTACAGCGCCTACGACCGGGTGGAGCTGCGCAGGGCAGACGGCCGACTGCTCATGGGCTCCTCGCGGCCCGGCGCCGAGCCATGGCCGGACGCCTTCGAGATGGCCGCCTCCGCCGGACGCGAACCCGCTCTACACGACCTGCACAGGCACGTGTCCGGAGTTGTCTACATGGCCGCCACGGCTCCCCTGTCTTCCGGCGGCCGAAGTCGCTACGTCGTCCTGTTCCGCATGCCGGCCGATGCCTTCCTCTATCCTTACCTCCATGAGTGGGCCACCGAGAGCAGGAGCGCCGAGACGTTACTGGCTCGTCGCGAAGGCGACTATGTACGTTTTATCAGCGGCCTGCGCTTCGGCGCCGGGCCGGCGTTCCAGTCTCGTCTGCTCGCCGCCACGGGCAACATGCCCGCCACGAGGGCGGTCCAGGGCTTCAGCGGAGCCATGGATGGCGTGGATTATCGCGGGCATCCGGTGCTGGCGCACACGCTTCAGATCCCGGGATCGCCATGGGCCCTGGTGGCGCGGGTGGACAAGGCCGAGGTGTACGGACCCGTCCGGGCCAGGCGTATGGCCACAGCGGTGCTCATCGGCGCCCTGCTCCTGGCCGGAGCAGGCGTACTCACCTGGGTGCGCCACTTGCAGGCCGTGGCGCTGTACCGGCAGCGCCTGTCCGGCACCGAAGCGTTGCGGCGGAGCGAGCAGAAGCTCCGCATCCGCAACACCGAGCTCCAGCGCATCTCCTACACCATTTCGCATGACCTCAAGAGCCCGCTCGTCACGGTCCTCACGTTCGTGGGCTTCGTGGAGGCCGACATCGCAGCAGGCAACACAGAGCGCGTGAAGCAGGACCTCGACTTCATCCGACAGGGCGCCACCCGGATGAGCGCCCTGCTGGACGCGCTACTCCACTTCACACGGGTTGGCGCGCAGGCTCCCGGCGCCGAGCCGGTCGTCTACTCAGCGCTAATCGCCGAGGTGGTCGGCGCACTGGCCGGCCGCATCCACGATAGCGGAGCGGACGTTCGGGTGGCCTCGGCCGACTTCACGCTCTACGGCGACCGCGTGCGCCTGGGCGAAATCTGGCAGAACCTCATCGAGAACTCGCTGAAGTACAGGGGCGACGAGCCCAATCCCACGGTCTGGATCGAAGTCGAGGGCTACGGGCCCGAGGCCCGGTTCACAGTTCGTGACAATGGAATCGGCGTGGAGGCGAAGCTGCAGCAGAAGGTGTTCGACCTCTTCCAGAAGCTGGACCCGGCGACCGAGGGAACCGGCGTCGGCCTGGCGGTGGTGAAACGGCTGGTGGAGAGCTACGGTGGTTCGGCCACCTTCACGTCCGAAGGCCTCGGACGGGGCTCTGAAGTGAGCTTCACGCTGCCCATGGCATGGACGACAGAGCGCGCGGCCGATGCGCCGCCCGATGACCAAGGAGCGCAACCAAAATCATGACCGGAGAAGCCATCACCATCCTGCTCGTTGAGGACGACGCAGCCCACGCCGAGATCGTGCGACGCAACCTGGAGCAGTCCCGGCTGGCCAACCACCTCATCCATGTAGGCGACGGGCAGGAGGCGCTGGACTACCTGCACCGCACGGACAAGTACCCCGACGCCGTGCGTCCGGGCCTCGTGCTGCTCGACCTGCGCCTGCCGAAGGTGGATGGGCTGGAGGTTCTGCGCGAGATCAAGCAGGATGCCGACCTCGCCTCCATCCCGGTGGTTGTGCTCACGACCTCGGCGGCAGAGTCTGATGTGGCCCAGGCCTACGCCCACCGGGCCAACAGCTACGTGGTGAAGCCGGTGGACTTCGGCCAGTTCGTGGACCTGATGAAGACGCTGGGCTACTACTGGCTTATCTGGAACCGCTACCCGTCGGGGTGACGGCGCAAGGCCGGCGACGCTGAGCGGGTCGCCGGCCTGCCCGCCTAATCGCAGTGGAAGAGCTCCTCCATGCCGGCCCACCACTCGCCCTCGGCGCGGGTGGGTAGGGGCTCTTGCAGGGGCTTGCACTCGGCCCACCAGCGCTGGGTCTCCGGGTCGGCGGCCATGGCGGCCATATCGCCGTCGAAGTCGTCGCCGTGGTACTCGAAGGTGGCGAAGAGCCAGCCGTCCTTGTGGTAGATCGTGTAGTTGCGGATGCCGCACTCCGTGATCTTCGCCAGCACCGTGGGCCAGACCGCCCGGTGTAGCTCGGCATACCGCTCCAGCGCGCCCGCCCGCAGCCGCAGAACCTGCCCGTATCGCCTCATACCCGCACTCCTCCTCGCCCTGGACTTTAGACTTCAGACTTTAGACTTTAGACTTTGAACATCCCCACTACCACTGCGCGGGCATGTACTCGCCCACGGTCTCCTTGGTGATGACCCGCTTGGGCAGGTAGTAGACCGGCTTGTCGATCTTCTTGCCGTTGAACCAATCTGCGGCGAGGCTCATGGGCAGCGCGCCGTCGGCCTCGGCGGACTGGTAGGTGATGGCGTTCAGCTTGCCCGCCTTCACGAAGTCCATCCCCACCTTGCTGTTGCCCGCCGCCACGCGGATGATGTCGTCGCGCTTCGCGGCCTTGATCGCCTCGTTGATGCCGATCTGCGCGCCGGAGTCGTCGGCGCTGACGATGCCCTTGAGCTCCTTGCCGAACCGGGTGATCCAGTCGGAGACGGCCTGCATGGTGGGCTCGGCCTGCAGCTTGGTGGCCTGCATATCGAGGCACTTCATCTTCGGCGCGATCTTCTTTAGCTCGCTGGTGATGGCGAAGGTGCGCGAGAAGAAGGGGGAGCTACCGGGCATGTGCCGCACGATGCAGTAGCCTCCCTCGTAGTTCATCAGCTCGGCGAACCTCTTGGCGAGCATGCGGAACTGGCCCCAGTCGTCCGGGCCGGTCCAGGTGAGGAGGTACTTCATCCCTTCGTCGATGGGGATCAGGTTGCTGGCAATGACCGGGATCTTCGCCTGGTGGAGCTTCCGCAGGAGCGGCACCACGGCCGTGGCGTCCACGGGCAGGATGATGACCAGGTTTGGCCGCTCGTTGATCGCCTGGTCCACCTGCTGCGACTGGAGGTTGATGTCGTTGTTCGCCACCAGCGTCTTCAGCTCGATGCCGTAGGCGTCGGCCACCTTCTGCATGCCCTTGGTGTAGGCCGTCAGGTAGGGGTGGTCCATGAAGCGGAGGCAGAGGACGCGCTTGCCCCTGGCGCCGCCGGCGGGCGGCTCGGGCTGGGGCAGCTTCTCGGACTTCCAGCCGGCGTACTCGATGTCAAACCAGTGTAGGGCGTCGTCCTCGGGCAGCGCCTTGGGGTCAGCCGGCCGCGCGGGCGGCGTGAGGGGCGCCGTATCGACGATGACGAGCGGCTGCCCGTCACCCGACTTGAGCGTGGAAACGTCCACCTTCGGCCCGGCCGGGGTCGGCGCCGGGGGCTTGTCGCCGCCCTTGCCGCTGCATCCCGCCAGGAGCGCCAGGGCCGCCACCGCGGCCATCGCCATCGTCACTGATCTCATCGGTTCCTCCCGCACGGCGCAGGCAGCTTGCCCGCGCACATCACCCCAACCTACGGCAGACCGGCGCCCGGCGTTCGGGGCCATGCACACTGTTCGACGCCGACGGCGCGAACGCCTGCATGGAGGCGTGCGCGTCGCCCCAACGGTGTACACTGAGCCGTTGCACCATCCATGGTTGCGGAGGCGCTGAGTGGATCACGACCAGATATGGAAGGAAGTGCTGACGGAGTTTTTCGGGGAGTTCATGGAGCTCTTCTTCCCGCGCATCGCCGAGCAACTGGACCTCACCACAGTGGAGTTCGACAACACCGAGCTCTTCGCCGACCCGCCCACGGGCGATGTGCGCAGGCCGGACCTTGTGGCCGAAGTGGCATGCCGCGAGGGCGGGCGCGAGCTGATCCTCATCCACGTGGAAGTTCAGAGCTGCCGCGACCCGGAGATGGACCGGCGCATGTGGGAGTACTATTGCCTGTTGCGCGTCCGGCGGAAGCTGCCGGTGCTGCCCATTGTGCTCTACCTGGCGCCGGGTCGCGCCGGGCTGGTGCGCGAGACCTACCGCGAGCAGCTCTTCGGCCAGACCTACTGCACCTTGCGCTACTGGGCGGTGGCGCTTCCGAGCTTCAGCGCGGAGCGGTTCCTGCGATCGCGGAACCTGCTGGCCCCGGCGCTGAGTGCGCTTATGCGGCCGGGTCGCCTTCGCCGTCCGGTGCACAAGCTGCAGGCGCTGGACGCCGTGGCAGCAGCCGAGACCAATGAGGCGCGCCGGTACATGCTGGCGGGAGTGGTCGGAGCGTATATGGTATTGTCGGAGGTAGACGAGGCCGAGTTCGAGCAGCTCGCCGCGAGGGAGCCGAACACAGGAGTAGCGACTATGGTCAACATCTTCGAGCAGAAGGGCATCGAGAAGGGTATCGAGAAGGGCATAGAGAAGGGCATTCAGCAGGGGATTGAGAAGGGCATCGCGGAAGGGCTACTGGCAGGACAGCGGCGGTCACTGCTAGGGCAGATGACGAGCACGTTCGGCGAGTTGCCCGGCGACGTGAGGGCTCGGGTCGCCGCGATTGACGACCCGGAACGCCTTGACGTCCTGCTGGTCGCCATCCTCAAGGCCGACACACTGGAGCAGATGACCGCCCTGTTGTAGCGCCTACGGTTCGAGCAGCTCGCCGCGAGGGAGCCGAACACAAGGAGAACCGACGCCCGACAGCGAATGGTAGGCCCACTTCAGCGGGATTGGGGGCGTACCATGCGCGTGTGGTTGGCGGCGGCGTTGGCGGTGTGCTTGGCAGGCCGGGTTCTGGCCGCGCCGGACGCCGAGGTGGACCTGACGCGTGCGGAGATCGTGCTCGGCGCCGGACCCGACCGGCTGGAGGCGCTGGCGGCCCGGGAGCTGCAGCGCTACCTGGGTCTCATCGGAGCCGGACGATGCCCCATCGTCTCGCAGGCGCAAGGCGCCGGCACGCGCATCGTCCTCGGCACCCCGCGCTCCAGCCACGACGTGGCGCGCCTCATCGCCGCTTCGGCGACCGCCCGCTCGGTGGGCGACGAAGGCTACCTGCTCCACACGCGTCCGGGTCGGGTCACGCTGGCCGCAGCGACGCCCCGAGGTGTGCTCTGGGCCGTCTACGGGCTGTTGGAGCGGCTGGGCGTGGGCTTCTACCTCGGCGGCGACGCCCTGGCCGGCGCGGGGCCGCCGCGGCTGCCGGAGGGGCTGACGCTGCTGGAGCGGCCGGCGCTGAAGGTGCGCGGCAGCCTCCCCTGGTACAACTTCCTCAACAGCCCCACGACCTGGGACCGCGACGACTTCCGCTTTTTCTTCGACCAGATGGCTCGGATGCGGATGAACTTCGTGGGCTTCCACAGCTACGACTCCGAGCCCTTCTGCGCCTACGAGTTCGGCGGCAAGCTCGTGGGCGGCGAACCGCTGGTCACCGCGCACAACTACGGTTGGGGCACGGTGGAGGGGCTGGCAACCAGGGACTTCGGCTTCGGCACGGGCGGGATGTTCAACGGCCCCGAGTTCGGCTCGAAGCCGGCCACGCTGCCCGGATCCCGCGAACAGCAGATCCGCCGCCAGCAGGCGCTGCTGGCCGAGGGCCTCACTTACGCCCGTTCGCGCGGGCTGCAGGTCTGTGTGGGCTTCGAGGTCATGGGCGACCCAACCCATCCCGACAACCAGGCGCGGCTGGAAGCGCGGCTCGCAGCCCTGTTGAAGGCTTACCCCATGCTTGATGTGGTCTGGATCTGGCAGTCCGAGGGGCTGGGCGGCGGTTCGGACATCGCCGCACCGGGCTCGCCCATGGAGCTGGCAGTGGCGCGCCACGGCGGAGCGTTCGCCTACCTCGAGAACCCGGCGCGCATCCACGAGGCGGTTCGGGTGATGCTCTATTCCCGGCTGGCCCACGGCATCCTGCGCCGCCTGGCCCCAAAGGTCCGCATGGCGGTCAGCGGCTGGGGCGGCGATCGGTGGATGCGCTTCAGCGACTTCTACCTCGGCCTCGACAAGACCCTGCCGCTGGAGATCATCTTCGCGGCGCTGGACAACATCGACCCCAGCATGGCCGCCACGGTGGCCGATGCCTACGGCAAGCTGAACCCCAATCGCGAGCGGTGGCCGATCCCCTGGTGGGAGTCCGACGGCGGCTACTCGCGGCGCGACCAGTTCGGACCGCAGACCAACGCCGCGCCCTTCCTCCCGCTCTGCCGCGACGTGCTGAAGAAGGGATGCCAGGGCATGCTGGCGATCCACTGGCGCACCCGTGACGTGGAGGAGGCCGCCGCGCTGCAGGCCCGGTTCGCCTGGGACACGAGCCTCACCTACGAGGGCTTCTTCGACCGCTTCGCACGCGCCTGCTACGGCCCGCACTGGGCGGCCGAGATGGGCGCGGTCCACCGCGAGCTGGAGGCGCTGGGTCCGCGCTGGACGGGAGCGTCCGGCCAGGTGGAGTGCGGCGGCTTCGAGTGGTTCAGCGAAGGCCGTCTGCCCGTGCAGGCCAACCTCGCCAAGCTGGGCGCCCTGCGCGGCCGCATCGACCGAGTCCGCCGCGGCATGGTCGCCGCCGGTGAGACGGCCGGGCTGGAGCGCATCGACTGGCTCCTCGCCACCATCGACTGGCTGGTCACCTACGACGAGGCCGCCATGGCGCTCCGGCCCGGCGGTCCCGTGGACGCCGCGCTGAACCGGGCCGAGGAGGCAAAGCGCGCGGGCGACGCGGCGACCTGTGCCGTCGCGGTGGCTGAAGCATCGGCCGCGTTCCGCTCCGCGCCGCTGGGTCGCGCCATGCAGACCTTCGCGCGGAAGATCAGCACCCGCGGCGAGTGGGGCGCCCTGGCGACGATCAACGTGAAGGCCTACGCCGCCTATCGCCGGATCGCGGCGCGCATCCGCGCCCTGGGCGGCGACCCCGGCGCCGACGAGCGCGCCCTGCCCGAGCCCACCATGCCGCATATCCGCATGCAGACGCCCGCCGGCCTGGTGGAGCCCCGCAAGCCCGTGTCCGTGGAGGCGTTGCTTCTGGGCAAGGCCGCGGCCCTGCGCATTCGGTACCGGCCGGGCTCCGCCCAGGCGTGGCGCGTAGCGCCTATGTCGAACAGCTTCGCCCGCACATGGACCGGCGCCATCCCCGCCTCGGCAGTGGGGACAGACGGCATCGAGTACGTCGTGGAGGCGGTGGACGCCGCCGGCACGCCTATCGCCGCCTCGCGGGTCTGGACCGCCTCGGCGGTGAGCGTCCCGGCTCCGCGCCCGTTCGCCGCGCGTGCGGCCCGCAAGCCCGGTTCGGTGCGCCGGCTCGTCGCCGCGACCGCACCGGACTATGAGGTCCGGCTGACCTGGGAGGCCGCCACGCCCGGCGCCATGTGCGAAGTGACCCGGACGCCGCCCTGGCCGGGTGGCGCCACGGTCCGAACTGCCCTGGGCGAGCTCTGCGACGTCCAGACGACCGCCGGCGCAGTGCTGCGGTACGACGTAGCCGAGACGCTGGGCGGCAAGCGCGGCCCGGTGGCGACCGCTACGGTAACGCTCCCGACGCTGGAGCCCAGGCCCGCGCCCGCCGGCCTCGCGGCGCGGCCGGGCGCGGGCAAGGTTCGCCTCACGTGGGCGCCGGCCGAGGGGCGGGTTCGGGGCTACCGCGTCTACCGCTCCGAGGCGGGCGGGGAAGCGACCTGCATCACCCCGGAGACGATCCCCGCAGCGCTCTTCCTCGATACCAAGGTGACCGCCCGGCGCGAGTACGCCTACGCCATATCGGTGGTCGATCGTGGCGGACGCGAGGGCGAACGGTCGCTACCCGTCCGCATCGCCGCCCTGGCGCGGCCCACCGGCCCGCTCTTCGAGGCGCGGCTCACCGGCGGCTCCGAGCCCGGCGGGACGCTGCAGCCGCCGGCCACGCTCACGGAGGAGGGCCTGCAGACGCGCTCCGGCGGGTGGCTCACGTTTGCCGGCCGGCCCGACTTCAAGCTGGAGGGCGAGTTCAGTGTCTCCATGCGCTTCAAGGCCGCCTCGGTGGATGCGATCCCGGTGCTGGCGAGCTGCGGCGAGTTCCAGAAGCAGGGCTGGTTCGTGCAGGTCCTGGCGCAGGGCCTCCGCTTCTCGCTGGGCGGCGACAACGTGATGGACGCCGGCCGCATCGACGCGGGTCGCTGGTACCACGTGGCCTGCACCTATGACGGCGCGAGGATGCGCGTCTTCATCAACGGCAAGGAGGCGGGCTCCCGCGCGGCGCCGGTGGTCGACTTCCGGCCCTGGCCCGGCCCGCTCTATGTCGGCAGCTACCACCTCCGCGAGGAGATGTACCAGTTCCGTGGCATGCTCCGAGACCTGCGCCTCTACGCCTTCGCCCTGACGCCGGAGGAGGTCGCCGCGGACGCGGGACAGTAGGCGCGTCGCCGGAAGGTACAACGTACCATAGCCGCACCATCCGCTCGAAGCCAGGGAGGGCCGCCATGCATCCAGCCGTCCGCCGAGCCGCCATGCTCGCCACCACCGCTCTGGCGGCCGTCGCCTGTGCAGTCGCCTCTCCGCCCGCCAGGCGGCCGGGTACGTCCGCGCCGAAGCGGGCGTCCGCGCCGCCGGCCATGAAGGGATCCACCATGAACACCGACGTCGGCCTCTTCCCGGGTATGGCCTCGTTGCCCCTCATCACCGGCGCTCGCACCCGCTCGGTCTGCGCCGAGAACCCCACCGGCGAGAAGGCCAAGGGGGGCATGGCCATCCCCGACCCCACCGAGAAGCAGTGGCCCGCCTCCGGCCGAGCCGCAGACAACCTGGGCCAGGGCTGGAAGGTCCGCCCCTTCATCCGCGTTAACGCCGGCCGGACGGCCACGCTGATGGACGTGAAGGGGCCCGGTGTGATCCAGCACATCTGGCTCGTCGAGGGGCTCAACCGCGAGCTGGTGCTGCGCTTCTACTGGGACGGCGAGGAGACGCCGTCCATCGAGGCGCCGGCGCCGGACTTCTTCGCCGTGGGCAACGGCCGCTTTGCCCGCGTCAACTCGCTGGCCGTCACCGTGAACCCGGCCAACGCCCTCAGCTGCTTCTGGCCGATGCCCTTCCACAAGCGCGCCCGCGTGACGCTGACGAACGAGGGCGGCAAGGACGTGGAGCTGGTGGCCTACCAGATCACCTATGCCGAGACGCCCGTGCCCGCCAACGCGGGAATGCTCCACGCCCAGTACCGCCGGGCCACGACCGAGATGGTGAACCCCTACGTCATCCTCGACGGCGTGCGCGGCGCGGGGCGCTATGTGGGCACGTTTATGTCCTGGATCCAGAAGGAGAAGGGCTGGTTCGGCGAGGGCGAGATCAAGTTCTTCCTCGACGGCGACAAGGAGTTCCCCACCATCTGTGGCACCGGAACTGAGGACTACTTCCTGGGCAGCTACGGCTTCCCGGAGCCCTACAGCACGGCCTACTCCGGGACGGTGCTGCCCTCCAGCGACGCCGCCGAACCGCCCACGCCCTGGAGCCTCTACCGCTGGCACATCGCCGACCCGATCCAGTTCGGCAGCGACCTGCGCGTCACCATCCAGGCCCTCGGCTGGGGCAAGGACGGCAAGTACAAGAAGCTGGCCGACGACATCTCCTCGGTGGCCTACTGGTACCAGCAGGAACCCCATGCCGCCTTCCCGAAGCTGCCGAGCGCGGCCGATAGGATGCGGTAGGGCATCGGCCCACGCCTGCCGGCGAAGGAGGACGCTCGCTATGAACGCCATACTCCTGATTCTGGCCCTGGTGGCGGCCGCGCTGCCGGCCTCGTCGGCGCCTGCGTTCCATGTGGCGCCCGGCGGCAACGACGGCGGACCGGGATCGGCGCGGCGCCCCTTCGCCACGCTGGAGCGGGCGCGGAAGGCCGTGCGGGCTCTGCCGAAGCGCGACGGGGCGCGGGTGATGCTCCATGCCGGCGCCTACGAGCGGACGGACACCTTCGAGCTGACCGAGGCCGACGGCGGCACCCCGGGCCGCCCGGTCGTCTGGGAGGCCGCGCCCGGCGCCGAGGTGCGGCTGTTGGGCGGGCGCGTCGCGCCTGCGTCGCTCTTCCAGCCTGCGTCTGATGCGGCGATCGTGGACCGCCTCGACCCGGCCGCGCGGGGCCACGTCCTCGTCGCGGGCTTCGATGCCCTGGGCCTGAAGGGCTCCGAGCCGTTCCCCACCACCTACCACGGCGCGCCGCCCGGTCCGGAGCTCTTCTTCAACGGTGAGCGGCTGCGGCTGGCCTGCTGGCCTAACAAGGGCTGGGCGCACATCGCCCGCGTGGTGGACCCCGGCTCCGAGCCCCGCGAGGGCGACACGGCCGGCCGCCTGCCGGTCTTCGCGTATGACGGCGACCGCCCATCCCGCTGGATGGCCGACGCCGGCGTCTGGCTCCAGGGCTACTGGCGCTTCGATTGGTACGACCAGGTGATCAAAGTCGGCTCCATCGACGCGGAGGCGCGCACCATCACGCTGGCCGCGCCGCACGTCTACTCGCTGAAGCCCGGCAATCCCTCGCCCCGCCGGTTCCGCGCGCTGAACGTGCTGGAGGAGCTGGACGAGCCCGGCGAGTTCGTGGTGGATGTGGCGGGCCGCCGCGTCTTCCTCTGGCCACCGACCGATCCGGCCAGCGCGCGGGTGGAGGCCTCGACGCTGAACGCGCCGGTGATCGCCCTGCGCGGCGCGTCGAACCTCGTCGTCAGGGGGATCGCCGTGGAGTGCGGCCTGGACCTGGGCATCGAGGTGCAGGGCGGCGCCGGCTGCGTCATCGACGGCTGCCGGGTGCTGAACCTGCGGCACAGCGGTATTCGGGTCACTGGCGGCGAGCGGCACCGGGTGCAGAACTGCGATATCCACGACACGGGTACGGGCGGCCTGGAGATGCAGGGCGGCGACCGCAAGACGCTGCAGCCGGCCGGCCACCAGGCGCTCAACAACCACGTCTGGCGCTTCTCCATGCACCAGTTCACCAGCGCCTACGGACTCATCCTGGGCGGCGTGGGGAACCGGGCGGCGAACAACCTGATCCACGACGCGCCGCACCAGGCCGTCTCGCTGGTCGGCAACGACCACGTGTTCGAGCTGAACGAGGTGCACAGCGTCTGCATGGAGACGGACGACTGCGGCGCGCTCTACAAGGGCCGGAACCCCTCATGCCGGGGCAACCTGATCCGCTGGAACTACTGGCACGACATCGGGAGCCCCATGGGCCACGGCAACGCGGCGGTCTACTTCGACGACGGCGACGGCGGCGACACGGTGCTCGGAAATGTCTTCGTGCGGTGCGGCGACCCCGGCATCGGCTCGTTCGGTACGGTCTTCTCGCACGGCGGCCACGGTATCCGGGCCGACAACAACCTCTTCGTGGAGTGCAAGCGCGCCCTGGGCTCCGCGCCGTGGGACTATCCGCGCTGGCTCGACGCGGTGCGCGGCGGGCAAGACTGCTTCTTCACCGAGAAGCTGCTCAAGGAGGTCGACATCACCCGGCCGCCCTACACCACGCGCTACCCGGAGCTGGCGGGCTTCATGGACCCCAAGCCCGAGACGCCCCGCGTGAACCGCGCCGCCCGCAACATCCTGGTCCGCTGCGGCCAGGTCTCCGGCGGCGCCTGGGAGCTGGAGCCGGGCAGCGCCTGGGCCACCAATGAGGACCCCGGCTTCGTGAACATGGCCGCCGGCAACTACACGCTGAAGAAGGACGCCGAAGCCTTCCGGCGAGTGCCGGGCTTCCAGACGGTACCGTTCGGGAGGATGGGCTTGCAGCGGCGTCCCAGCCGCGAGCAAACAGCCCCACCGAGGCGGTAGGGTCGAAGCACTGGCTCCGGCACCCTTTGCGCCGCAGGTACCCGTATGCGTGCGCTTCGCCCGTGGTGTACTCACGACGCGGTCCATGGAACATGCACGATCCCATGGAGTGCGATGCAGCCCTGACGCGGTTCATGGCCTGTTCGATTGCGAGTGCGCGGACCTGCCGATCACGAGCATGACGGTCGCGGAGCTGTTGCGCCGCCATGCCGCCGCTCACCGGTCCATACGAGGGACCGTCCGTCTGCCGATATGCCCATAATAGCTGCCGGCCGTCGCGCGGATCGGCCTGGACACTGCGGCCTTGCCCTGGGAGCCCGACATTGCGCACGCTGAAGTGGACCGAACATCGCGACCTCGCCATCCGCAAGACCTGCGTCGTGGGCCGCCTGGAGTACCTCGACCACATGACCTTCGTGCGGAACGAGCGGCCGCTCTTCACCGAGATCTTCGGCCCGCTCATCGGCCTGAAGGAGGAGTGGGAGGAGCAGGGCGCCACGCCGGAGGAGCTGGATATGTCGGCCTTCCGCTACCGGTGCCCGCGCGTCGGCGGGCTGCCTGTGGCGACGGGGTGGATGGGCGGGACCGCGCCTCTGCTGCTGGAGGAGACCGAGACCGTCCGCCTCACGCGGGACGCCATGGGACGCACCATGAAGCTGGCGCGGGGCGCCTCCACCCTGGCCCTGCCGCTGGACTGGCCGGTGCGGAACATGGACGACTGGCTGAAGGTGAAGCCGCACTACGGCTTCAGCGAGGCGCGGCTGGCGGGCCCCTGGGAGCAGGCGGCGCGCGACCACCTGGCCGCCGACCGGGCGATCTCAGTGGGCATCCCCGGCGGTTACGACGAGCCCCGGCAGCTCATGGGCGACGAGGCCGCCTGCCTGGCCTTCGTCGAGCAGCCCGCGCTGATCCACGACATCCTGCAGACGCTGGCCGACACTGCCTTCCGCGTGCTGGAGCGGGTCTCGGCGGCCGTGCCGGTGGACATCCTATCGGTGCACGAGGATATGGCCGGCCGGAGCGGACCCATGGTGGGCCCGTCGGCGGTCCGAGCCTTCATCGCGCCCTACTACCGGCGCGTCTGGGGGATGCTCCGCGACCGGGGCGCCCGCCTCTTCGAGCAGGACTCCGACGGGAACATGAACCCGGTGATCGAGACGTTCCTTGAGGCCGGCGTCAACTGCATGTACCCCATGGAGCCCGCCGCGGGCATGGACATCGTGGCCGTGCGGGAGCGGTATGGGCGGCGGCTGGCCTTCTTCGGCGGGATCGACAAGCACGCGCTGCGCGGCACGCGGGCCGACATCGACGCCGAGCTGGAGCGCAAGGTACCGCCCATGGCGGCCACGGGCGGCTGCATGATAGCCCTCGACCACCGCATCCCCAACGGCACGCCGCTGGAGAACTACCGGTACTACGTCCGGCGCATGTGGGAGATGCTGGAGCCCTGAGCGCGCCGTTCGGGCGATGGGCGCCGGGGCTACGCCTGGCCCTCCAGATGGCGGCGCCCTATGTGGCCGTGGCGCTCTTCATGGGCGTCTGGTCGAACGCGTGGCTCTGCCTGCTGGCCTACCACGCGCAGACGGCGGCATGGTCCTGGCGGCGCGTGGCGCTCTGCCTGCGCGGCTGGGACGGGCGGTCGGCGCCGGCGGTCGGCCTCCCCTGCGCGTTGGCCGGACCGGCGCTCTGGCTCCTGCTCCCGCACATGACGGCCCAGCGGCCCGCCGACTGGCTTGCCGGGTACGGCGTGAGCAGGGCGGGGCTGCTGCTCCTCGCGCCGATCTTCGGCCTCGTCCATCCCATGCTGGAGGAGGCGCACTGGAGCGGCATTCGCGAGCGCACCCGGGCGGCGCACCTCGCGTTCGCGGGATACCACGTGCTGGTACTGCGGGGACTTCTGCCGCCGGTCTGGCTTGCGCTCTGCTTCGCCTGCCTGGCGTCGGCCTCGGCGCTCTGGGGATGGGCGCAACGCCGCTCCGGGGGCGGCCTGCGGGTCTGCTGGCTCACGCATGCGGCCGCGGACCTGGGCATCGTCGTCGCGGCGTTCCTTCGGTAGCTCCCTCAGCGCGAGCGCATCAGCAGGGCCGCCACGAGGCGGTGGACCTGGATGGCCGCTTGCGGATCGTCCCGCTCCAGCCTGAGCAGCGCCTCGGCTTCCAGCACGCGCACCTCGGCGTCGGAGACCGCCACATAGGCCGGCGGCGAGGTCCACGGGCCCAGGGCGGCTTCGGGCGCGAAGGCGTCGCCCTGCCCCAGCGTGCGGAGCCGCACCGTGCCGCCCGACCCGGCGGGCTCATACTCCCCCACGGCGCCTCGCGCCACCAGGCAGAGCCCCGGCGCCGCCGAGCCCGCTGCGATAATCGTCTCTCCCGCCGCGCGGGTGAGGCGGCGCAGGCGACCCTCCAGCGCCTCCATGATCGCCTCGCCGGCCTCGCGCTGCTCCAGGTCGCGCAGCAGGTCGCCCTCGGCGGAGGCCAGCAGGGCGGCACGGGCGGATCGCGCCGGCTGCGTGTCGGCGGCCAGTGCGCCGTCCAGCGACGCGAGCAGGGCCTCCTCGGCGAAGGCGAGCGCCTCATCGGCCGTGGCCGCGAAGGTCACAGCGCCCGCATCGGAGCCCAGCTGCCCCTGCAGCAGGCCCTCGAAGCGGTCCGGAGCCCCGGCCGCCACGAAGCGCTCGACCTTCGGATGGAGCTTGCGGACGAGCTTGGCGAAGCCGCTCACCGCCGTGATGTCGAAGCCCGTCACGTCCGTGAAGTCGAGCACGACCCAGCAGGGGCGCCCGTCGGGCAGCGGCAGCACGTCGGCAGCCACGGCGTCCATGAGCCCGGCGCCGGAGCCGAAGAAGACGTAGCCGGCGAGCCGGTAGACGCGCACCCGGTCGCCGTGCGCCCGCAGGAGGCGCCGCCGGGGAGCCGGGCGCTCGATGCGGCTGCTGATCGTCGCGCCCGTGCCCGAGGTCCGAACCAGCGGCACGCGGCTGATGCGCCCCACGAAGAGCGCCACGGCCGCGACGAGGCCCACCAGCACGCCCTGCATCAGGCCGGCGAAGCAGACCGCGGCGCAGACCGCCAGCATGACCAGGTAGTCGGCGGCGGGCATCCTGCGGCGCCCCGCCACCAGCCAGTCGCCGGAGTTGAGCAGGCCGGTCAGGATGAGCGAGCCGCCGTAGAGGGCGTTGGGCACGCCATCCAGCGCGCTCCCGCCGAAGATCAGCACCGCCCCGAGGAGCGCCGCCGAGATGAGGCCGGTCAGCCGTGTCTCGTTCCCGGTGCGGATGCCCAGGTAGGTGAGGCCGATGGCGACGTAGCCGGCCTGGCACCCCGTCCCGGCCGCCAGCACATTGGCGGCTCCGTTGGAGGCCAGCTCGTGGTTCAGGTCCACGTCGCGGTGGGCCATGTCGGCCAGTCCGCCTGTGACGAAGAGCATGTTGACCATGGTGAGGACCGGCACGGCCGCCAGCTCGGCCGCATGGCGCCCCAGCAGGTCCCAGCGCACGAGGGCGATGTCGCCGAGGTGCAGGGCGGGCCAGACCGCGCCCGACGGGAAGGGCGCCATGAGGAAGCCCTGTCGCCGGGCCTCCTGCATGTCCAGCCCGGCCGCGGCGGCCGCGACGTGGAAGAGGCCGACCATGAGCACGCAGGCGCCGGGCATGACGAGGAAGTGCGGGCGGCGCGTCACCATGGCGTAGGTGGCCAGGGCCCAGGCCACGCCGGGCGCCCAGAGCAGGGCCACGCGCGGAGCGAAATAGTCCGCCGGCGAGGCCGCGCCGGGCGATAGGCCCGACATCACCGTGACGCCGGCTCGGAGCAGCAGCCACCCCGCGCCCGCCACCAGTCCGCCCACGATGGGATAGGGCGTGATGCGGACCAGGTCGGCCAGCCGTAGCCGGGCGCCGACGAGGAAGAGGAGGCCGACGGCCAGCGTGGTGAGCATCATGGCCGCGGTAACGGTGACGAAGAGCTCCCGCCCGCCGACGGCCGAGGCCGCCGCCCGTGCGCCCATGCCGCCGGCCATCGACGCGGCGGTCGAGGCCAGCAGCAGGCCGGGCAGCTCCTGCGGCTTGAGCACCATGGTGCGGATGCGGCTTGTGAGGGAGGCCACGACGGCCATGGCCAGCGCCCCGGCCGCAGCCATTCCCGCGCCGGCGGGCCGGTACGGAGCCAGCGGCCCGACGAAGATCATGCTGATGTTGGCCACGGAGGCCACGAGGTTCACGACGAAGACCGTGGCGCCCATGCCCAGCGCCCCGAGCAGGCGCGGCGAGAGGAGGTCGTCGAGGAGTTCGCGGCCCAGCTCCCGCGCCGACCCCCACGCGCGGGGGATCGGCCGGCCTGACCGACGTTCAGCCTGCGCCATGGACATGTGGATGGCCCTCAAGGCGGCCGTCCGCAGAGCATAACCGACGCGGCGGCCCGTACCCAGTATATCCTCCGAGCCGCGCGGCGCAGGAACCGTCGCCCCCGGCGTCGAACTTCGCGGCAATCCAATCCCCAGTGAGGCCAGCCCATGAAGCGCAAGTGCAACTGCGCCGGTTCGTGCGTACCGGTGTCCGACGTCTCCCGCCGTGAGTTCATCGGCATCGCCGGGCTGGCCGTGGGCGCCTCGGCGGCGGCGGCTCCCCCGCCGGTCACCGAGCAGGAGGTCGCCGCGTGGCGCAAGGCCGCCCTGCAGCCCGACAAGCCCCGCGTCTACCTCTCCGGCAAGCACACCGACGCGCGCATGCACCTGGGCGGCATCGGCACGGGCAACTTCGAGATCGGCGCGGACGGCCAGTTAACGACCTGGCAGCTCTTCAACACGCTACGGGACGGCGAGGTGCCCTTCACCTTCGGCATCCGCACCGGCAAGGCCGCCCGCCTGCTGCAGACCGCCGGCGGTCCCGACTGGCCCCGCGTAAAGGCCATCGAGATGCGCGGCGAGTACCCCATCGCCCGCCTGAAGTTTATCGACCCCGCCCTGCCCGTGCAGGTCGAGCTGGAGGCGATGACGCCCTTCGCGCCGCTGGACACCGACTTCTCGTCCATGCCGCTGGCGCTCTTCACCTTCCGCCTCCGCAACCGGAGCAAGGCCGCCCAGACCGTCGATCTGGCCGCCTTTATGCAGAACCCCGTGGGCTACGAGGCCGACGGCGCGCCCAAGGGCCTGACGCACCCCCGCTACGGCGGCAACGTGAACGAGACCAGCGTGGGGAGGCAGGCCGCCGCCCTCCGCATGTCGGCCCGCACCGGCGCGAAGCCCACGCTGGACAAGCCCCGGCGCCTCTTCACGTCCCTCAGCACGGCCGCCCTGAACCAGCCCTTTGACGACCGGCCGGAGGGGCTCCGCGTCTTCGGGCTTGAGGCGCTGCAGGAGGCCATCGCCTCGGGCGGCGACCTCTCCGACGCCGTCGTCTGGCTGGAGGATGTCTCGGCTGACGTGAACCCGGCCCTGCTCCGCGCCTGCGCCTCGGCCGCCGCCGCCGGAGCGCTGGTCCTCTTCTCCGGCGGGCTCCAGCCGCTGCTGGGCGCCTACGCCGCCGCCACGCAGGGCAAGGAGTTCAGCGCCGAGCGCGTCCAGCCGCCGGTGGTCTTCGAGGACTTCGAGTCGGGCTACGGCAACTGGACCGTCGAGGGCGACGCCTTCGGCACAGAGCCCGCCACGGGCACGCTGCCGGGCCAGCAGCACGTCTCGGGCTTCATGGGCAAGCGGCTGGTCAACACCTTCCTCAAGGCCGACGCCTCCACCGGCCGCCTCACCAGCAAGCCCTTCAAGGTGGAGCGCGCCTTCATCCGCATGCTCGTCGGCGGCGGGAGCAGGCCTACGACCCAGGTTCGGCTGCAGGTGGCCGGCAAGACGGTCCGCGCCGCCTCGGGCCGCGAGAACGAGCGGCTGGAGATGGTCACCTGGGACGTGCGCGAGTTCGTCGGCAAGGAGGCGCGCATCGTCATCGCCGACGAGGACACCGGCGGCTGGGGCCATATCAATGTCGATCAGATCGAGTTCACCGACATGCCCGGCTCCGCCGAGGCGCTGCGGGTCCTCTCCACGTTGCTGCCCGTCCGCTTCGCCGGCCTGCCCGCCGACGGCGCGCTGCCCGACGGCCGCCCGAAGCTCCGCATCGAGGGCGCCACGCTCCTGGCCGGGGCCGTGGAGGGCGCCGCCCCCAACGGAGCCCGCACGGTCACGCGGACGCTGGGCAAGGGCCGGGTCGCCATCCTCCTGGCACGCCTGACCGACCCCGGCGACCTGCAGAACGTCGAGGCCCGCCAGCGCGCCTACCGCGACCTCTGCGCCCTCACCGGCGCGGCCTACACCCCGCCCGACGGCCGCCACCCCGGCGCGCCCGGCTCCGGTGAGCTGACGCTGCTGGCCCTGAGCCCCGGCAGCACCGCCTCGGCCTCGTGCGGCGACTGGGGCGAGGCCTGGACGCGCTTCACCGCGGACGGCAAGCTCGATGCCCAGGGCGGCCGCACTGAGCCCACGCCGCAGGGACACACCGTGAACGGCGCCGTGGCCACCCGCCTGAAGCTCGCTCCGGGCGCCTCCGCCGAGGCGGTCTTCGCGCTGGCATGGCGCTACCCGAACAAGTACAACCCCGCCGGCGTGCCCATGGGGACGCACTACTCGGTGCGTTGGCCCAGCATCGCCCGGCTCGAGGAGGCCGTCCGGCGCGACCACGCCGCCATGGCCCAGCGCACCCGGGCCTTCCGCGACCTCTTCTACGACGCCACGCTGCCCTACTGGATGCTCGACTGCCTCACCTCGCAGGCCGCCATCAGCCGCCATATCGGCATCACGTTCCGCATCGCCAACGGCGACTTCTTCGGCTGGGAGGGCTCCAACGGCTGCTGCCAGCCCACCTGCACCCACGTCTGGGGCTATGAGCAGTCGCTCTCGCGCCTCTTCCCCGACCTGGCGCGCATCATGCGCAAGATCGACTACAAGCACCAGCAGCGGCCCGACGGCGGCGTCAACAACCGCACCGACGTCCCCTCGCCGCCCCGCCCCACCGGCGAGCAGCCCTTCGCCGACGGCCACGCCTCCTGCATCCTGAAGGCCTACCGCGAGGCGCTCAACAACCCCGACGAGGCCTGGATGCGCGAGCACTGGCCCCACATCAAGCGGGCCGTGGAGTACCTCATCGACCGCGACGCCGCCGGCTCCGACGGCGCCGCGAACGGCGTGCTCGAGGACGACCAGTGGAATACCTACGACGAGGCGCTCCACGGCGTCACCACCTTCATCTCCGGCTACTACCTGGCCGCGCTGAGGGCCGGCGAGGAGTGGGCCAAGCGCGTGGGCGACCAGGGGACGGCGGCGCGCTTCCATGCGGTGTTCGAGAAGGGCCGGGCACGCCAGGTGGAGCTCTGCTGGGACGGCGAGTACTTCCGCCAGAACCTGCCCGGCTACGAGGGCATGCCCGGCGAGGTGGGACCGGGATGCATGTCCGACCAGCTCATCGGCCAGTGGTGGGCGCACCAGCTCGGGCTCGGCTACATCCTGCCCGAGGCCAAGGTGAAGTCGGCCCTGAGCGCCGTCTTCCGCCACAACTTCAAGACCGACCTGACCGGCTGGAAGCACATCCCCCGCGCCTTCGCCGGCGACCGCGACAAGGGCCTCATCATCGTCACCTGGCCCAAGGGTGGCCGCCCGCCGCACGTCATGCTCTACTCCGACGAGGTCTGGACCGGCATCGAGTACCAGGTCGCCGCGCACCTGATGTACGAGGGCCTCATCAGCGAGGGGATGGCCGTGGCCAAGGGCGCCCGCGACCGCTACGACGGCGTGCCCCGCGCGCCCATCCCGCGCAACCCCTGGAACGAGATCGAGTGCGGCGGCCACTACGCCCGGGCCATGTCCTCCTGGTCCATGCTCCTCGCGCTCAGCGGCTGGCGCGCCGACGCGCCGGCGGGCCTGGTGGAGTTCGCGCCGCGCTGGACGCCGGAGAGGTTCCGCGCGCCCTTCGTGGCCGCCGCCGGCTGGGGCTCCCTGCGCCAGACCCGCACCGGCACGGGCCAGCGCAACGAAATCCGCGTGGCCGAGGGCGTGCTGAAGGTCTCCACGCTGCGGCTGGCCGCCGTGGGCGCGGTACGGACCGCAACCGTGACCTGCGCGGGCAAGCGGATCGAGGCCGCGCACAGGATGGTCGACGGCATGGTCGAGATCGCCCTCGCCAAGCCGGTCGAGGTCGCGGCGGGAAGGACGCTGGCGGTAACGCTGGCGTAGGGGCAAGAGCGCCATGCAGAGCGCACCAATCCACTACGCCGCCGCCAGGGGTGACCTGGAAGGGGTGGCGCGGCAGCTCAAGCGCGGAGCGCCGCCGGACGCGCGGGATGGGGAGGACCGAACTCCGCTCATCATCGCCGCCGGCGACGCCCGCGCGGGCACGGGGATGCTGGACCTCCTGATCGAGGCCGGCGCCGACCCGAACGCCGTCGCCTCCATGCTGGAGAAGACGCCCCTGGCCATGGCGGCGGGATCGCTTCGGCCCCAGTGGGTGCGGGGGCTTCTTGACGCCGGCGCCGACGCGGCAACCCAGAGCAGTCAGGGCTACGGCGCGGTCCTGACGGCGGTCTACCACTGCACGCACCGGCGGGTCGACGCCGGATTGCAGGTGGTGCGGATGCTCCTGAAGGCCGGCGCCCATCCCTCCGGCGTGACCTCGTACAGCGAGTCCGCCCTGCGCGTCGCCTCGCGCCTCGGGCGCTTCGAGCTGATCAAGCTGCTCCTCGAGGCCGGCGCGGACGCCGGGCAGCTCGAGTGGTCGCCGCTCCATCACGCCGTCGCGCTCGGCACGCTGGAGGAGACGGTCGAGCTCCTGCGGCGCGGCGCCGACATGGCCGCCCGCGACTGGTGGGAGCGGACGCCGTGGCTCCTCGCCCTGGCCGTCGGCGACGTGGCGAAGGCCGAGGCGCTGCTGCAGGCGGGCGCTGTCCTTGGCGACAGGGGCCGCTGCTCCGAGACGAACCTGACCTGCGCCGCGCTGAATGACGGCGCTCGGTGCATGGCCTGGCTGATCGAGCAGGGAGCGGACGTGCGCGCGGCCGATGAGTTCGGCGGGACACCCCTCATGTCGGCGGCAGAGAACGGGGCCTCAGCGTGCGTGGCCGTGCTGCTTGCCCGCGGCGCGGACCTGCACGCCCTGAACCACGTCTCGTCGTCAGCCATCAGCCACGCCGCCACGCCGGAGGTCCTGCGCCTGCTGGTGGGCGCGGGCGCCGACCTGAACTACGTGGACGGCACCGGCTCCTCCGTGCTCAAGGACGCCGCCGAAGAGGGCGACCTCGCGGTGCTGCAGGCCGCGCTGCAACTGGGCGCCACGGTCGATATCACCAGCACCGGCGACACGCCCCTCCATGCCGCGACGGGCGCGGACCAACTCGAGGCCATGCGCCTCCTGCTGGCCGCCGGCGCCGACCCCAACGCCCGGGACGTGGATGGCTGCACGCCGCTCATGTCCGCCAGGAGCGCCGAGGCGGCAGGGCTCCTGCTGGCCCATGGCGCCGACGTGCGGATCTGCGACCAGACGGGCGGCACGGCGCTGGCGTCGCAGCGCGATCCCGACGCGATCCAGGCGCTGCTGGAGGCGGGAGCCGCAGTGAACCCGCCCGGCGCTGAAGGAGGTGACGCCCCGCTCACGGACGCGGCCAAGGCGGGGGCGACGGCGCAAGTCGAGGCGCTGCTGGCCGCGGGCGCGGATGTCCGAGCCGCAACGCACGAGGGCCTGACGGCGCTGATGTCGGCCGCCGAGGCGGGCGCGACCGACTGCCTGCGGGTCCTGCTGCGGGCGCACGCGCCGCTGGAGGCGAAGGACCGGCAAGGCCGGACCGCGCTCTTCTACGCCTCTGCTCCCGAGGCCTTCCCCATGCACGCGGCCAAGGAGTTCATGCGCGGCATCGACGCGCGCGCCGTGGTCCGCGACCAGTTTGGGCTCGAGATGCCCGAGCTACCGGACGGCGTCGATACCGCGTTGGCCCGGCAGTTCGCGGCGGACTACGACTATGGCGATGCCGTCGACGCCGTCGAGCTCCTGCTGGCCGCCGGCGCGAACGTGAACGCCCGCGACCGCATGGGCATGACGCCGCTGCTGCTGGCCGTCTCCTGCGGGAGCCCCGCCCGCGTCCGCTGCCTGCTGCAGCGCGGGGCAGACGCCCGGGCGCGGTCAAGGCTACTGAAGAGCGCCGGCCGCGAGGCGCGCAAGCACCCCGACCCGGACCGCCGCGAGCAGATCCTGCGCCTCCTCAAGGGCTGGACGAAGTAGGGAATGCGGCCGCGGGGCCGCGAGCCATCCGTCACTGGTTCGGCGTGACCGGCTCGCCTACACGCCGGAGACCATAGAGCATCGCCTGGCTATAGAGGACGTCATCCTCCGTGACGTGGTCCATGGCGGCAAGGTGTTGTACGGAACCGAGGCCTGGTACCGCAGGAGCCGGCCGCCGCGGAGCCGAATCTAGGCGCACTTCCCACTCAAGGAGCCATGCCGTCATGCGTTTCGCCCTCCTCGCGCTGCTCATATCGACCCTTGCCATGGCCGCTTCGGCTGCCCCCGAAGCGCTGGAACGGCGCATGCGCTTCTCCGCACGGACGACGCCCGAGGCCGTGAAGTGGCAACGGGCCTGCCGGGCCAAGCTCTTCGCGCTGATGATGGGCGGCGGGAAGCCGGCCCGGGCGCCGATAGCGGCGCAGGTGCTGAGGCGCGAGCCCGCGGGCAACGGCTCCTATGTGCTGGAGGAGGTGACGATCCAGTCGCTGCCCGACCGCCGATCGCACCTCTGGGTCGCCTCGCCCACCGTGCGGCGCGGCAGGCTGCCCGTCGTGCTGGCCATCCACGGGCACGGCGGCACGGGCGAGGAGATCGTCCGCGGGCAGAGCCTCTACTGGTACGGCAAGGCGCTGGCCGAGATGGGATACGTCGTGGTGGCGCCGGACGTGGGCCGGCACGACCTGCACCATCCCGATTGGACCCTCATGGGCGAGCGGACGTGGGACGCCATGCGTGCGCTGGACTACGCCGAAACGCGCCCGGACGTCGACAAGAGCCGGATGGCCGTCTGCGGCCTGTCGCTGGGCGGCGAGACCACCATGTACGTCGGGGCCATGGACACGCGCCTGAAGGCGGTGGACGCGTCGGGCTGGCTCACCACCGTGGCGAACATGCGCAACGGCCACTGCACCTGCTACGACTTCCCCGGCCTGGCGACGCACTTCGACTTCTCCGATATCTTCGGGTGCATCGCGCCGCGGCCGCTCGTCTGCGAGATCGGCGAGAAGGAGCGCGCGCCGGGCGGCTTCCCGCAGTCCATCGCGCGGCCCGCGTTCGAGGAGATTCGGCGCGTCTACCAGGTCTTCGGCGCCGAAGAGCAGGCGGAGCTGCACATCCACCCGGGGCCGCACGTCTTCGTCGGGAACCACTTCTGGCCGCGCCTGCAGGCGGCCATCGGCAAGCCCGCCCCCTGGGCCGCGGCGCCCAGGCCGGCGGCTGAAGCCTTGCGCCGAGCCGAGGTCTACCGTCGCGCCGTGGCCGGGGCCGTAGGCGTGCTGGACGGGTGGATGGCCGTTCGCGACCGGAACTACGCCATGGTCCCGCGCCAGGTCAACGAGCCCGTCTGGGCGCCCAGCGACAACGGCGCGGACCTGATGCCCTTCCTCTTCATCACCGAGCACTTCACCGGCCACGGGCGGCGCGACGACCTGCTTGCCATGCTCAAGCAGGAGCAGCGCGTCACCAACCGCGTGGGCGTGCTGCCTGACTGGTTCTCCTTCAAGACCGGCACATGGGTCCATCCGCAAGTCGACGTGAACCGGCTCATCTTCTGCGCGGCCGAGTACTGCAAGGACGGCCTCATGCCCATGACCGAAGCCATGGGACGCGGCCCGTGGACCGAGCGCATGGAGGAGCTGCTGGACGCCATCGACGAGAAGGCGCCCGTGCAGACCGCCTTCGGGCGCATCCCGGCCGTGGACACCGAGGTGAACGGGGACCTGCTGCAGACGCTGGGCAGGATGTACTTCCTCACCGGCGACGCCAAGCACCTGGAGCGCGCCCTCCGCATCGCCGACGCCTACTGCCTGGAGGTGATCCCCGACGGTGGCGGCATCCCCGCCTACCGGTGGGACTTCGCGGCCCACAAGGCCACAAACGACACCTTCAACCTGAACGACCACGGCAACGAGATCATCCTCGGCCTGGCCGAGACCTACATCGCGGCGAAGGCGGCGCGGCCCGAGAAGGCGCGGCAGTACAAGCCCGCCCTGGACCTGATGTTCGCCCGCCTGCTCGACAAGGCGCGCAATCCCGATGGTCTCTGGGTGAACCTGGTGGATGCAGGCACGGGCAAGGTGCGCGTCGCCTCCACGCCCGACACGTGGGGCTACGCGCTCTGCGCCGTGGCCGCCTATGGCGACGCTTCAGGCAACGCGGCCCTGACCGCCGAAGCCCAGAAGGCCCTGGCCGCGCTGGCCAATCCGGCCTACCTCACCTGGAGCGGCGCCGACTCCTACGCCGACTCCATCGAGGGAGCCATCCTCCTGCACAAGCGCTTCCGGTCGCCGGTGGTCGAGCGCTGGCTCGAGACCGTCGTCCCCATCTTCCTGGCGCACCAGCAGCCGAGCGGCATCGTGGAGGGTTGGTACGGCGACGGCAACTTCGCCCGGACCGCGCTGATGGAGGCCCTCCGCTGCTCGCAGGGCGCCACTTGCCTGCCATGGAAGCCGACCCTGGGATGCGGCGCCGTGGCCGAGGGAAGCGGGCTACGGGTCGTTGTGTCATCGGGCGAGGCGTGGTCCGGGAAGCTCCTGTTCGACACGCAGCGGCACAAGGCCATGCGCCTGCCCGCCGACTACCCGCGCCTGAACCACTGGCCGGAGTGGTTCACCGTGACGCCCGGCGCCCGATACAACGTGACCGTCGGCTCCCGAAAACCCGCGACGCTGGACGGCGCCGCCCTGGCCGCCGGGCTGCCGCTGGAGGTGGCCGCTGGAAGGCCGCTCACCGTGCGAGTAGAGCCAGCTGGGGCCGCGGCGCGCTGACCGGGAGGGAACCCATGGCATCTCGCCGCTTGCGATCGTGGTGGCCGCGCATCTGGCCGCGCTGGCGGCGGGCAAGCGACCCGAGACACGTTTCGCCCGGCGCAAGGCGCTCTATCGCGACATGCGCCGGATGGGGGTATCACAAGAGCAAGCGTCGGCGCTGATGACCTTCATGGACTGGGTCCTCGAACTCCCAGAGGAGCTCGACGACCGTTTCTGGGCCGAAGTGAACGAAGAAGAGGGTGGTTCGACGATGCAGTACATGTCCAGGTTCGAGATGAAAGCAGTCGAGCGCGGCAGGCAGGAAGGCGTTGCCCTTGGCCGGCAGGAAGGCGTGGCCATGGGCCGGCAGGAGGGTGAGGCGCTGGGCCTGCGTCAGGGCCTGCTCGAGGCGCTTCAGCTTGGCCTGGAGCTACGCTTCGGCAAGGCCGCGCTGGCCCAGATGGACGAGCTACGCGGCATTGAGAGCGTCGAGACCCTGAAGCGCGTAAAGGATGCCCTGACCAGCGTGGCCAGTCCGGCGGAGCTGAAGCGCATCTACGCGGCGTAAGGGCGCCTGCCCCCTACCCGGTCCTGGCCTGCGCCCTGTGCGTGTCCTCCATGGCCTGCCATAGCGTCGCCATGGCGGCCACGCGGTCGGGGTGCTTGGCGCTGAGATCGTGCTGCTCCGAGCGGTCCGTGCGCAGGTCGTAGAGCTCCCACGGGCCGCCCTTCACCGATACCAGCTTCCACGGCTCGTCGCGCAGGGCGCGGTGGCCTTCGTGGTGGAAGTAGAGCGGGCCGCGCGCGACGGCGGCGTGGCTCCGGACCGCGGGCATGAGGCTGCGTCCAGGCGGCGCGGGCGGCGTCAGGCCGTTCCAGGTCGGCTCCGGCGTGGCTCCTGCCAGGTCCGTCAGCGTCGGCAGGATGTCCACGAAGTGGCAGGGGCTGTGGCGCAGCTCGCCTCGGTCGGCGATGCCCCGAGGCCAGTGCATGATGAGCGGCGATGAGATGCCGCCTTCGTGGACCCACGATTTGTGCAGCCGGAAGGGCGTATTCGCCGCCGAAGACCAGCCCGGCCCCAGGCAGAGGAAGGTGCCCCGCGAGCCGGGCGCCTTGCTCTTGTCATGCTCGTCGCCGCGGATCATCTGCTCGGCGCTGGCGCCATTGTCCGAGACGAAGAAGGTCACCGTGTCGTCCCAGGCGCCCATGGCCCGCACCTGGTCGAGGACGCGGCCGATCTCCTGGTCCATGCGGTCCACCATGGCGGCGTGGATGGCCATCTTCAGCGCCTGGAACTCCTGCTGCTTGCGGTTCAGCTCGGTCCATGGCACGGCGTAGGGGGCCTCGCCCTCGCCCACCAGTTCTGACAACTCCCTGGGAGTGCGGTTCCAGGAGGGGATCACGTTGCGGTCCAGCTTCGGCAGTTCGCAGTTCACCAGCCCCATGCTGCGCATACGCCGCCAGCGGGCGGTGCGCATGACGTCCCAGCCGCGGAGGTAGGTCGCGCGGTAGCGGTCGATGTCCTCCTGCAGGGCGTGGAGCGGGAAGTGGGGCGAGGTGAACGCAAGGTAGAGGCAGAACGGCTCGTCGCCATGCTGCTCCTGGTGCTCCCGCAGGAAGCCGACCGCGTGGTCCGCGATGGCGATGGGCGCGTAGTATCCCTCGTCCGGTCCCACGGGCCGTAGCGGACGGTCATCCAGCATGTGGTTCTTGGGGTCGAAGAAGCGGTCGTGGTCGTGCAACACATAGGACCGGTGGAAGCCGCCGTCGGCCACCACTCTGGGCGCGCCCATGAGGTGCCACTTGCCCGAGTGGTAGCAGCGATAGCCGGCGGGACGCAGATAGTGCGGCATGACGCGGGCCCACTTCGGCAGCGGCTCGCCGGGCGGGTCCATGCGCACCTGCTGGGCGTAGTAGCCGGTGAGCAGGCATGAGCGCGAGGGCCAGCACCGGGCTGTGGAACAGCACTGCGTGAAGCGCAGCCCGCCGCCGGCCAGGGCATCGAGGTTGGGCGTGCGGACGTCGCCGCCGTAGCAGCCCGGGTCCGAGTAGCCCATATCGTCGGCCACGATGACGACCATGTTGGGCCTGCGCCGCCGGTCGGGGACCTGCGTGGCGGCAACGCCGGCGGCCGCGGCCGCGCCGATGAACTCGCGTCTGGACATTGGTTCACCCTCTCGCGCCATCATGCTCCGCTCCCGCTCTGCCATGGAGGTGCTGCAATGGGAGTGTACCCATCGTGGGGCGGATCGGGCCTCGTCGACGTGCCGGCGTCGCGCCGTATGCACCAGGTAGAACCGCCTGCGGGCCTCGGTTGCTGTGGCCGGTGCGTGCAGCCATGCTCCGAGGGTACCATGCAACGAGGAGTAGCTAGCGGATGGGACAATCGCCGTTCGACGTTCTGTTGGTTACCAGCGCGATTGCCGATCTGCGCTCCGTGCCTGTACATGCCCGCCGCCGGATCGTCGATGCCGTCAATGAGCAACTCAGCGCCGCACCGCAGGTGCAGACCCGGAACCGGAAGCCTTTGCCCGGGTTGGCGCCGAACTGGGAGCACTGCCCGCCGGTCTGGGAACTCCGAGTGGGAGACTATCGCGTCTTCTACGATGTAGACGAAGTGGAGCAGAGCGTGGTTGTTCGAGCCGTGCGCCTGAAGCGGTCAGGCACGACAACGGAGGACATCGTATGACCGTGATCGAAGTGGCAAGCCAGGACGCAGCGTTGCGCGAATGGCTCAGCCAGGCCCATGGCGGCCGCCTGTTGCTGACGCGTGGCGGTGTGCCCGCGGCCATCGTCACCAGCGTGGATGGGCTCGACCTCGAGGAGATCGCCACGGCCTCCGATCCTGAGTTCTGGCGGCTCATCAACCAGCGCCGTCAAGAACCGGTAGTCTCTCTGCAGGAAGCTCGACAGGCCCTCGGGTTGTGACGTCGGCACCGGGCTCGTGGACCCCGACCGTCCCGGCTCCTCGCCGCACTCCTCCATAGGCGCCGACATGCCCTGGCGGGCCGAAGCCGCCATGGAGCGGGTATGGACTATTCATGGAGCGTCTCCTATGCCGCCGACGCGTCCCCCTCTGATAGCAGCACGGCGCCCAATCGGCTTTTGCTAACCTCCTCGGTACCGGATGGCGAAGGCCTCGGGCGCCGTAACCGAGGCTAGGCGCAGGCACATAATAGCCCCCGCCCGATGTCGTCATCATGCAGGAAACTCCGTGGCAGTCAACGAATAGACAAGATGACCGGCGTAAGCAGGCCGCAGATATGCAAGGGGGTAAGCTTCCATCGCATGAGGGCATCCACGAGGTTGTGGCGGCTTGGCGCCGCAGTAACGTTGATGGAACTGGCAGTAGGCGCCCTGGGGCAGGCCGTGCCCCATGTGCGCAAGATTGATGCGTCACCATTGGTGGAGCGAATCCGAGCCGCAGTGACCGATAGGGGTGTTGATCCGGACATGAACCGGTTCGATTTGGTCTTCGCCTTCATGACGAGCCATTTCGGTTCAGACCCCGGGCATGCCGAGGGCCTCCGGCAGCTGGCGTCGGACTGCATCAAGCGCTTCGCGGACAACGGCGACCGTGTCGGCATAGCCTCGTGGGAAATGGACATGTGGGACTGGAAGCCGGCTGTTGCGTTTGTCGCCGCGTCACCCGAAGCGAGGGTGAGCCAGGTTCGTTCGTTACTGCCCCGAACGCCCCGGGCGGGTTCCATTGGCGGACACGACACGGAGCGCAGTCTCTGTTCGCTCTGGGACAAGCTTGGAGTGCCCGCGGGGCAGTCGGATGTTGTCGTCGTTGTGCTGGGCACCGAGGAAGCCAGCATGCTGCCTCCTGGCGGTCAGGGCAACCTGCTAGGCGCCGATGCACCCTCCTACGCCTCGCTCACGAGATCGGCCACCCGTCACCCCGCGGTGCGTCTGGCATTCGAGAGCAGCAAGACTGACGGCACGGACGCTTGGACTCCTCGGACCGCCACCGCCTTTGTCGTGGTGCCGCGACTGCTGGCGGGTCGCCCGGCGCCCAAGCGGGGCACTGAGGTGCAGCCGTTCCCGCCTCTGTGGGTGCGGATGCTGCTCTGGTTTCTCGGTGTGTTGGCTGTACTCGTTTCGATGGGCGTTGTCGCCAAGAGGCTCGTCGGATCGCACACCCCGCGCATCGGCAACCTGAAAGTCGGAGATCGCGACTGGCAGATTCCGGTTTCGGGCGAGTCGTGCAAGTGGAGTGTTGTAGGTGAGGGATTCGCGGGTGGCGACCCCGACCGCTGCGCCGTCGCCGACACTCTGGATGGTCCGGTGCCGCCGTCCGTGCTAGTTGAGCTAAGGTTCGACGGCAAGGCGCGAACCGTTACGGTCGCACCGATGCAGGGCATCACGCTGAAGAAGGGCGCCACCGTCTGCTCGGGTCCGATGACGCTGGAACCCGGCAGCACGACGTTCCGGGTAACCGGGCGGACCGTCTCGCCAGACCCTCTGACGCCCGAGGAGATGTTCGTGGCCGCCATCAAGGTGGGAGCCTCATAGGCACGGGCAAAGCGCCTGGGCATCACTTGGCCCGCCGGCAGGTGTAGTCGCGGTCTTCTGGGCCGCCGTAAGGAGTATCGGATGGCTGAAACGCTGACAGTGGCAAAGACGCTCGTGGTAGGATTGGGCTCCAGCGGCTCGGAGGTCTGCGACACCATCGCCCGGCGCATCAAGTGGGAGTACGGCGGCATCGCCAAGACACCGTGGGTCCGCTTCCTGTGCGTTGAGACCGAGGCCGGCAAGATTCTGCACAACCTGCCGTCGAGCGACCTGGTGGCCCTGACCATCTCGCCCCTTGAGTACTCGCAGGTTACGCAGTTTCTGCCCGCCTACGACGAGGCCATTGGACTTCGAGACTGGGCCGACCGCGAGACCATCGCCGAGGTAGAGGGTAGCGCGGTGAGCGACGGAGCCGGTAACCGCAGGATGGTTGGCCGGCTGGCGCTACTCTTCCCTAAGAACTACCAGGCGGTTCATAACGCGCTGGAGGGGAGGCTCAACCAGCTCCGCGGCCTGAAGTCGCCGGATGCCAAGGAGGCCCTTGGCAAGCTTGCCGACGGCACTGAACCGCAGGTGGTGTTCAGTAATGCGCAGCAGCTGCGCGTCTTCGTGGTGGGTTCGCTCTGTGGGGGTACATGCAGCGGGACGGTGAGCGACTTCGGGTACATCATCAGGAGCTTGCTCCATCCCGAAGAGCGCACCGTCGGTGTCTTCACGCTCCCTCTGCCGACGCTGACCGCACACGATGTCCCGCGCGCCGAGCGATTCAAGAAGAACGCTTACACTGCCCTGACGGAGCTCAATCACTACAGCCGGATGGGTGTCGTGGAGAAGCCCGATATACGGCTGGGCGGCAAGGTCATCAAGACATCCGCGGAGCGGCCTTACGGTGCGCCTTTTCTGGTTACACCATCCAATTCGTCCAGCGATGCCATCCGCAAGATGCACTCTTCAGTGGCTGACAGGATATTCCTGAATGTGTTTGTACCACAGGTCGACTCCTTCTCTAAGCTCGTCGATGCTGGTATATCAGATCGTAATGGTCATGCCCATGTATTCTGCACATTTGGCCTCTCATCGCTTGAGTTTCCAAAGTACCAGGTGATCGATGCCTGCGCCAAGAAACTGCTCCTGAAGGCGATCCGCGGCTGGCGGCTGGCGGCCCAAGACGCTGCCGCTGCCAAAGGCACATTGTATGGAGCGGGCTTTGACCCGAAGGAGGTGAAAGCGCTGCTCCTGAGGACGGACAAGGGGCAGGACATCTCCGTCGTCGTCGGTGACCTGATCAGCAAGATCGTCGATACTGCGGTCAGGTCGCCGCAGGAGGCGCAGACGCTCCTTGCGTCGCTGCGAGCTGCTTTCACGCCGAATGCCTCATCGACTGTGCTGTCGGGCGGTCTGGCCCCTGGTTGCGCACCGGCATGGTGCTCCGACCGCGTGGATGAGGCAGTTGAGCATGTGGCCTCGCGCCTCCGTAGCCATATCGAGGTGACGCTGCTGACCGCCAACGGCCTGTCCGCCACACGCGACCTGCTGGCCCAGGCGAAGGACACTATCGGCGTGTGGCGCACATTGAAGGCCACCAGCGCGAAGGCCTATGAGGAGACGACTAATACGGCCCTGAACGCCCTGGAAGGCGGCGGTCCCGGTTGCCTGGCGCTCTGGAAGCGGAAAGAGCGAGCCGACCGCATCGGGGCACTCCGTACTGCACTGCACGAAGAGCGTGATGCGCACCTCGAGGCGCTCTGGCGCGGTAGCGTCGCTGGTGAATCGGGTGTCGCGGCCCGGCTGGCGCCCGAGGTGATCGATATCTGGAAGCGCCACTCCTCGCTGTGGGATCGGACCGGACACATGGTTGACCGGCTTGACCGCGAGGTGTCGGAACTGAGCCAGACTGAGCCGGCCGACGTCAACGGCAAGACCATCTTTGATGCAGATAGGGACACCGGCACCGTTGCGCTTCGCTACAAGAAGGAGATCGAGGGGCAGAAGCTACCAAAGGAAACCGTCGAGAACGCTGAAGTCCGTCTGGCGGCGGATGTTCTGACGACCTGGACTGACCTGCCAGGGCAGCTGTTCCCCGGCGCGGAGCCGGACTGGTTGGCGGAGAGTGTGGACCCGACCGGCGAACTGGTACCGCGAAAGAAAGATGAGGCCCTGATGGACCGTGCGCGTACCAGCTTCCTAAAGCTGATGGGCGAATCTGTCATTGGGCAACAGGGCCCTCAGTTCGATGCATGGCTTGGTGAGGCGATGAACGCCATGCGCCCATCAGTGCATGTGGATGACGCGCTGGCACAGGAGGGGCAGGTGTCACCGATCTCGCGGCGCTACATGGTGTTTATCCCAGAGGTGAGTGGCCGCGAGAAGATTTGGGAAGTGCTGGTCGCGAAGGGAGCCCCTTCCAGCCTCGAAGTGCACGTTTCCCCAGACCCGTCGCGCATTCTGTTCCTTACGGAGTTCCACCGGTTCCCGCTATACGCAGTGCCATCCGTGGTAGCGCAGCAGGGCAGCTTGGCCCAGGCCAACTGCAATGAGTTCCCGTGGTTCTTTACGAGGAAGGATGTCTACTGGACCGGCCTCTCCCGCGAGGAGCATGACCGCCTGGAGCAGGCTGAGGAGCTGATCGTGGTCGCGCTCCTTCTTCGCAAGTTGATCCCGCAGGGCGGCAGCCTACGGTTTCCCATCGCGGCCACGCAGTTGGGTGCCCCTGAAACGGTCGAACTGCCCTACAGCGTTCGAGCAGCAGCCCATGCATTGAACCCCCATCAAGCGTGGGGTGCGGCGAAGGGCTCTAAGTTCTCGCACAAGCTGGCAGCGCTGGAGGACCTAGTCAACGTTGAGCGAAAGCTTGTGAGTAGCTTGGCATTCGTACAGACGATCAGGAGCGCGTTCAATTCGGGTACAGCCAATGAGGTCCCCGAGTTTTCAGACCTTGCGCCTACGGTGTTTCAACGTTACTGCAGCCGTTCTGAGGAGCTGTACAAGGCCTACCGTGAGGTCTTCCCACCTTCTGAGGCCAAGATATCGCTCTTGACCCGTATGCGGGGCCAGGTTCGGTCCATCGGCGGGACGTATGAAGAAGCCGGGCTGTACTGCGAGCGTGAGGACTGCTGTAGTTGGATAGGCAAAGATGCCCGCGAGGCGGCTCAGAACGGATGGCGCTGCTTCGCCGGCGGGCACGACTGTGCACCAAACTGAGCGTGATTGGTAGGTGTCGTGATTCCGCTCGCACCGTGGCACGGAATACCTGTTCGCCGAGCCTGCTGAACAGAGAGAGAACCTGATATGGCGTCGATAGCTTTTCTTGTGCCGAGTTTGCAGGCGGCGCCGTTTGTCGTGATGGCGTTCGCGGTTCTGGTCTATGCGTGGCACAGGGCTAGCCTGTTGCGGCAGTCCCTGATGGAAGTCGGTCTGGGGGACCGTGAGGAGTTCGCGAGCATACAAACTACGCGACCAGGCATTGTTGCCCGCATCGCCGCTCAGCCTAGACCAGTCTGGTTGCTCACGCACATGGTTGTGGCCCTCCACAGAATGCCCAGCCCCGACCTGCGCTTTGCCGTCGAGGCTGCGTTCTCCAGCTACCACACTGCGGTGGGCCATCTTCGGTCGCTGCCCAGCCTCTGCATGCTCCTCGGCCTGATCGGGACGGTTGTGGGCCTGAGCATGGCTGTGGGCGCCATGGGGCCGCAGGTGATCAAGGCGGCCAACAGCAGTGATGTCGGTGTGCTCGCCACGACGATTGCTGGTCAGGTCACGGAGTTCAAGACGGCCTTCACGAGCACATTGTGGAGTCTAATCTTTGCAGTTATTACGTTCCTGCTTGGTCAGCGTGCTGCCCGCGAAGTCCATGCGTGTACGACTGCTGCCCGAGCCTACGTGCTCGCTGAGGTCGTGCCTCACGTCGTCCCGCCCTCGCTGCAGGTGTCACTCGACAAGGTGCGCGAGACACTGAACGAGATCGGCGAGGCGACCATGCGGACGACACAGGATATGGCGGCTGCGGCAAGGCCACTGGCGGACCAGGTCCGTAGCCTGACGACTGCCACCGACGCCTCAACCAAGAACTTCGAGACTGCATCACGGACGCTTATGTCAAGCGCCACATCAATGCAGCGCAATCTGTTGCAGCTGTCTGACCTGCAAACCGAAATCAGAACCCAACTACAGGGAGTGCAGGACACCTTCAGGCAGGAGCTTGAGAAGGTCGTAAGGGCCCAGGGCACTGCTCTGACAGGGTTCACAAAGCGCGCGGATGAGGTCGCCAATCGGCTCTTCGACACTCAGCATGCGCTCTCTACAGGCAGTAGCGCGATCATCGTCAGGCTCACCGAGGTCAGTGACCTGTTCATCGGCGCCACGCGGCAGTTCAAGGAGGCTGCCGACCGGTTCGACGCGATGTCGCGGGAGGTCGGCCGGCAGGCCTACGAAGGGCTGGAGGCGCGCGGCTGGCAGATCGCTGAGGCCCTGGGCGAGACGCGGAAGGCCGTCACCGACGTGAGCCGCGACCTCAACTACGTGGTGCAGCAGCTAGGTGAGCTGATGGGCCGCCTTAATCCCCAGCTGCTACCTTCTGAGGAGTGGCAACGTCTGCGCGGCGCGCTCGAGTCGGTAGTGGCTGTCGGTGAGCTGTTCTCCGAGGAGGAGAGCCGCCTGCGCGACACGCTGGCAAGCCAGGTCGGTGGTTTCGACGCGGCAACTCAGGCATTGTCGGCGGTGCCGCAGAGCCTGGCAGCGGGTCTTCGTTCATTCAGTCACAGCACCGACGGCGCGGCCGCCCATCTGGCTCTTGCCGCGCAGCGTATGCACGAGACCTCCACGGCGCTGATGTTGGGCCCAGCGCAGTTCGCTGCGACGATGCAGTCGGCCGCCGCCTCGATCGAGGGCGCAACGGTGGCGCTCACGGAGAGGCTGGCTTCTGGCTTGACGCCGACCGGCGCTGAAGGTGAGCCCGCGGCCGCCGTGCCCGACATGAACGCGGCCCCGGAGCAGAGCGGTCATGCCGACGGCGTCGCGCCGCAGTAGACGGCTGCCGACCTCGCTGTTGTCCACGCATCCTGATACCGGCAGTGTATTGCCGGCGACCGCCCGCACCCGAGCCGGCGGGCGCGCCAGGCGTGCCGGTCAGTAATGGAAGGCCTGCCCTTGCACAACGAAGACGCCGACGCGACAATGAATCCATACATAGCTTTTACTGATATTTTTCTTAATGTTGCGCTTATCTTCGCGCTGCTGGCCCCGCTTGTCATGCTCCTCGGGAACAGGGGCTGGGAGGAGACGCGCTACAAGGAGTTCCAGAAGCAGCTGGAGGAGCGCGTCGTTGCCGATATCCCCAGTCGTACGAGACCAGTGAACGCGCCGCGCAATGATGCGCCGGGAGAGCAACGCTGGGTGTTTCGGAGTTCGGCGCTTTTCCCGAATGGTTCAACCAGATTGGCTCCACATGGCAGGGACACGCTACGAGCCTTCGCCAAGCTGCTGCTCGATCACGATAAGCTCTGGTGGCGGATCAGGGTTGAAGCGCATACCAGGCAGTCAGCAGCAGAACCCTCACTGGCCGAGGAGCGTGCGGCCATGACGCTCACTGCCGAGAGGGCCGTCGAGGTTACGATGTTCCTCTACGGGGAGTGCGGGATCACGCCCAACCGAGTGGTCCCGTCCGGGCGTGGGCACCAAGACCTGACCCCGTCGGTGCCTCGCGACTCGCCTGCCAATGACCGAGTGGACTTGCTGGTCCTGCCTGCCACGGTCGGTCGCACCGGCGGTGCCCTTGCAGCCAACCCCGCGCGCTAGCAGATCACACACGAATGGTGGCCTGCCAGTTCATCCATCACCAGGTAGAACCGCCTGCGGGCCTCGGTTGCTGTGGCCGTGGTCATGGCGCCTGGCGCCTCCGATCCAACCATTGTGGTCTGCGCGCCCGATCTGCCTACCCGCACCAGGCCGGCTCTGGTTCGTCCATCGAGGCCGCGGGGTTCTCGTGGTCAAAGGCCCATTGCATTGGGTTATCGATGATGTACTGACGAATGCGGTTGAGATCATCTTCGTCTCGTATGATGTGTTCATAGTAGTTGCGTTGCCAGACGGGATGGCCATGAAGGTCTCTCGAAACATTAATGCTCCGCGCCGAGAAGGTCTTGAACCCCCGCACGACCTCGGGCAGGCCATGTTGCCGCGGTGGGATCGCATCGACGGGCGCCGGGCCGTCTACGGTCTCGGTCGCTGCGGGACCCGGGGCAGCGCCGGCGGTCAGATGCGGCTGAACACCACCGGTCAGCACGATGACGGCATGCACATGGTTCGGCATCACGACAAACGCGTCGAGGCGGACGTTGCCGTAATGGTCAGGCAGACCGCCCCATGTTGCCTGCACGATGATCCCCGCCTCGTTCAGACGCATAGCGCCGTCCACCAGATCGCCGAAGAGGCAGGTGCGGTTCCGTGTACAGATCGTCACGAAGTACGCGCCGGCATGTGCATAGTCGTATCCGCGCAAACGGATTGACCGCCGACGGCGCGGTTCCGGGGTAGGGGCGGGTTTGAAACCCGCCCCTACGGTATCATCGACCATGGATGCCTCTCCCGCCGGGGATCATGGGCTCTGGTATGGGGGCGGGTTTGAAACCCGGGTAGGGGCGGGTTTGAAACCCGCCCCTACTTCCGCCGGTATCGGATGGCGAAGGCCTCGGGCGCTGTGACCGAGGTCAGGCGCAGGCCCTTGTCGGCCAGGTCGCGGCCGGTTGCGGTGGTCTCTGTGCCGTTGTCGAGGTTGCGGAGGATGTAGGTCGCCCTCCGGTCGATGCCCTTGAGCTTGAGGCGGATCTCGGCGTCGGGGCTTTCGTTGCGGCGGAAGGCCTGCACGGCGCCTTCGCCCTGCTCGGGCAGGTCGAACTGCCAGGCGATCCATGCCTTGGGGTCCTGGCTCGTGGGCGTCAGCGGGTAGTAGTCGCCGGTGTAGGTGCGGCTCAGGTCGCGCCAGGCGGCCAGGAGCTTGCGGAGGTGGTCGTAGTCCAGGTCCGGCTCCCGCACGTCAATACCGGAACCGAGGCTGGGCGCGGCGTTGCTCCAGAAGGCGTAGGGCTGCACGGGCGTCTTGCCGCCGCCGTAGTAGGGCGCGCCGTCGGAGGCCACGGTGCCGGTGCCGTGGTACGGCAGCCACATGGAGATGCCGTAGGTCATGCACTGGTGGCCGATGGCCTCGTAGGCGTAGTCGCTGCGCCAGAGCGGCACGGAGCGGCGCATGGTCTCCAGGTCGTTGCGGCGTCCGCCGGAGGCGCAGGAGTCGATGAGCATGTCCGGATGCCTCCGGCGCAGCTCATCCCAGTAGGCCAGGTAGCCCATGACATGCTTGATCTCGGTGATGCCCTGCCGGTCGGGTGCGTCGTTGGCGCGCCAGAAGCCCAGCGGGTCGATGTTGAAGTCCTGCCGGTAGAGGCCGATGCCGTTGTCGGTGATGAGCTGGTCGACGTGCTCGACGAGCCACTTCCAGGCCTCGGGATTGCCCAGGTTCAGCAGCTTCTGCCCGCTGTCGGAGCCCTTGGCGCGCTGCGTGTGGAGCGCGAAGGCGGCCGCAACCGGCGCGGGTCCGGCGGGCATCCAGCCGTAGCTCCAGGGACCGGTCGGGTTCTTCTCATGCGAGAACCCCTTGGCGGCGTCGTAGACCTTGCCGTCGGGACCGGTGAGCGCTACCTCGAGGCCGGTGGAGTCGCACTGGTGCGTGCCGTTGCCCCAGCCCACCACGAAGTCCAGCGTTTCGCCAGCGGCCAGCGTGACGGTTCCGCCGTGCCGGGCCTCGCGACCCGCGCCGTTGAGGCCGATGAACCCGTCGAACAGCGGCTTGCCTGCCTGCAGCACGTGGACATCGGTGGTGGTCTTCTCGTCGATGCCCCGGAAGGCGGCCTCCAGGCGGTAGTCGCCGGCGGCGGGGCAGGTCCAGCGCACGACGCTGTACTCGCCCTTGGGGCCGGGGTGGAAGGAGAGGCGGCCGGGCTCCCAGAGGATGCCGGACATGCGGATGTCGCGGTCGGAGCTGTTGAAGGCCACGCCGGGGTCGGGTCCGCCGAGGTCGGAGCGCCAGGCCAGGAGGCCCGCCATGGCGTCGGCGCGGCCGGGGTCGGCGGAGAGGAGCCACTCAGGGTGCGTCTCATAGAGCCAGGTGCCGGGGGCCACGCGCTCGGGCTCGAACCAGACGAGGATGCGGCCGCCCTTGGACCGGGCCCGGTCGCTGATGGGCTTGAAGCCGCGCGGGAAGCGCTTGGGATCGACCTCCCAGGTGCCCACCTGCGGCCACCCCTGCTGCTGCACGTACCATCCGGCGTCCATCCACCAGTAGTCGAGCTTGAGGCCCAGCTCGGCGTAGCGGTCGATGTGCATGATCTGGTTCGCCTCATTGGCGCCGATCATCTCCTCGTAGGCCCGGGAGCTGCTGGCCACGAACTGCGGCGGCGGGAGCTTGCCGCCGGGCTTCGGCATGCTGTGGGTCCCCATCCAGCGGCGCCATAGGTTCTGCCCGCGCACCCAGTCCTCGCCCTTGCCGGCCTGCCACCAGAGGAGCGCCATGAGCGGCGAGCGGACCTCTTCGCCGGGGTGCAGCACGAAGTGCGTGAGCTCCTGCCCGGCACGGAGGCGCACCTCGCCGGGACCGGTGCGAGCGAACTCGGACGACCACTGGCCGGGCCAGCCAACGGCGGCGACGACCCCGCGACCGCCCCACTCCAGGTTGAAGTAGGACATATCGGAGTTCGTGGGACGACCGCCGGCGGCGCCGATGCGCTTGACGGCCCCTGCGGGCAGCGGGGTGACGAGGGGGCTGTAGTCCGACTTGTTGGCGGGCGAGCCCACGTTGTGGTGCAGGATCGGGTCGCCGCCGGAGCCGGCGATGCCGACGTCGATGGACCGGATGTCCTGAAGCAGGGCCGTGTCGGCGCCGCCGGTGTTCTTGAACCAGAGGGTCCACTCAACCACCGGGTAGTCGGCATAGGCCACGGCCACACACCGCACCTGCAGGCCGGCGGCGGGATCGGTCCAGGTGGTGGTGGTTCGGGTGCGGCCGTCCTCCAGCTTCTCGGCCGAGCGCTTGCGCGGCCAGGCGGCCAGCAGCTGCGCCGAGGGTTTGCCGCCGTAGGTGAAGGAGAAGGGCGCCGCTTCCGCGCCGGACTGCAGGTGCGCGCGGGTCCAGCCCCGTGCAGCGGTCATCTCGGTCCGGCTGGGCGCCACGGCTTGCGACGAAACCGCCAGGCATGCCAGCAGGGCAAGCGCGATCACGAGGGTCGGGTTCATGGGTCTCCTCCTTGCACCGGCCGCCTTCACTTCGCGGCCACCTTCAGGTTGCGGCCGACCAGCCAGATGGGCTCCTCGGAGGCACGCGTGGGCACTCCGGCGAGCCGGTTGCCCATCATGTCGAGGGCGGCCGCCTTGCCGGTGACCTTCAGGCCCGCGGGCCCGCCGGGGCTCCAGACCAGCAGCAGGTCGTCCTGGCCGCGCCGGTACCGCGCGGTCCAGACAGCCCCGCCCGAGGCCAGGCCCACCGGCTTGGCCCCGGCCGTCAGGCGCGCGAAGACGCTGAAGGCGGCCACGGCGGGCTTGGGCGCGCAGTTCAGGTCCTGGTGCCGGATCACGCCGAAGTTGTGCTCGTTGTAGGTGGGCTCGGCTCCGTCGTCCTTCAGGTCGTACCAGTAGAGGCGCTCCACGGAGCCGCAGGTCTGCAGGATGGCCGCGCTCCGTACGCAGAGCGCGGCCTGCGAGCCCTCGTCCACGCCCGCCCGGCCCAGATGCGTGGGGTAGCCGATCTCGGTGGCCCACATGTGGCGGGGAGCGCCGCCCGCCACGGCCGCATCGAGGATGCGCCGCATGTCGCCGGCCAGGTCCGAACTCTCGGGCGGCGATGGGTAGCGGTAGGGGTGGATGGAGAAGGCGTTGATGGCGGGCGTGGCGCCGGCGCCGAACATACGGGCGACGACGCTCCCGCAATCGACGCCATACTCGCCGCCCACGCCGCAGATGGCCGCGTCGGGCCTCGCCGCCCGGGCGGCCTCGGCGGCGGGCTTCATGAGCTTGCCGTAGGCCTCGGGACCGTGGTCGCCGGCCTGGCCGCCCATGCCGCAGCCGCCGATCCACTCGTTCCAGATCTCGAAGTCCCGCACGGTGTCGCGGGTCGCGCCGGCCAGGGCGCCGCAGTAGGCCGCGAAGCCCGCAATGGCCTCGGGCGAGTTGGGGAAGCCGCCGCCGTCGTAGTTCTTGTTCGCGTAGTCGAAGATGATGAGCGGCTCCAGACCCACCTTCCGCGCGTGCTCGAGGTAGTTCGCGGCGTAGTCCGGCAGGGCCAGGCTGCCCTTGGCCGGCTCCATGGCGCCCCAGCTGATCTCATCGCGGAAGCGGGTGAAGCCGTACCGCTTCATCAGGTCCATGGTCTCCAGCGGATAGGCGTTCTGGCCGTAGTGGGTGCATAGGCCCAGGAAGGGGTTGCCCGGCGCCGCGGATGTCGGGAGGACGGCGTAGCGGAACTCGCGGCCGCAGCGCACTCCGTCGGCTCCGGCGACCTCAAAGCGCACGGCGAACCAGCCGCACCGCGTCGCGGGCGCCTCCACCACGGGACGCTCGGAGCGCCCGCGAGAGGAGCCAAGGCTCTTGCCCGTGTGGTCCAGCAGGCTCCAGGTCATGGGCTCGCCCTTGGCGTAGGCCCGTACACGGACCTTCTCGCCCGGCGCATAGACGTTGCCGAAGCGGCCGCCGGCCACCTCCACGCTGATCGCGTTGGGCCGATCTACCAGGCTGCAGGTCGCCAGGTCGGCCAATCGCACGGTGGCCTTGCCCTTGAAGCCCGAATTGGGCCGGTCGAAGACGAGGCCCGCCACGGTGAGCTCGCCGTCCAGTCGTCCGTTCCCGTCGCCGGCCCAGGTCTGGCCGCCCTTCAGCAGGTAGTAGATGCGGTGCCAGCCGCGGGAGGTGTCCTCCTGGCCGTAGAACTGGTGCACCTCGCCCGACGCGTCGGCGATGCGCAGGGCCGGCACGATGGACGGCAGGCTCCGCTCGGAGAGGTAGCAGAGGCCCTGGACGCCCTCCGGCAGGCGCAGCGGTTTGTTGAGGTCGACGTACTCCAGGCCGGCCTTGCCCGAGAAGTCGGCATCCACGCGGAGCGCGGTGCGGCCGCCCAGCGTCTCAACGCGAGCGGTGGCCCGGCAGTTCTGCTCGCCCGCCAGGGGCTTCCACTCCAGCGGCGAGGCCGTCATCGGGTCGATCACGGCGCCCACGGCGTGGCGCCTGTCGGCGCTATTGGCGGGCTCCGGGCAGGCCATGGGCTTCCAGACCTGGGCCGAAGCGGCGGCGCAGAGGACGGCGAAGAGGACGAAGGCGGCAAACCTGGGCATGGTGCACACTCCTTGCGTATTGCAGCCGGAGTCTACCTGCCTGAGGTGACAGCTTGCCCCAACGCGATAGTGGACCGCGGCGCCGCTGACCGGGCGATGCCGGGTGTGGTAACATGCTTACCACAAGGAGGCAAGTATGGAGGCTGCGTTTGGACGTTACCTCAGGGAGCTCCGGCTCGCACGGGGCGTGAGCCTGCGGGACTACTGCCTTCGGATCCAAGCCGATCCGTCGAACTACAGCAAGCTGGAGCGCGGGCTGCTGGACCCGCCTTCCGAACCGTGTCGCCTGGAGCAGATGGCCGAGGCGCTGGACCTCCCGCCGACGGGCCCCGAGGCACGCGAGCTCGCCCGGCTGGCCGCCCTGTCACGCGGGATGGTTCCTCCGGCCGTGTTGATGGACCGTGAGCTGGCGGGGAAGCTGCCGGTGTTCTTCCGGACCATCGAAGGTGAGCCCGTCGGCGAGGACCAGCTTAACGAAGTGATCACGATGATACGGAAGGCCTGGACCCATGATCCTTCGGGTACCGTTTAAGTCAACGTCGGAAATCCGGCAGGCGGCCGAGGATGTGGTGGCTTTGCATCTCGGTAGCCTGCGCCCGCCCATCAATGTAGACCTCCCGGTGGAGGCGGCGTTCGGGCTCGACATCATCCCGATCCCCGGCTACAAGTCGCTGGCCGGTGTCGACGGCGCGCTCTCCGCCGACCTGTCCAGCATCACGATCGACCAGTGGGTCATGGAGGACAGACCCAACCGGTACCGGTTCACCCTCGCCCACGAGCTGGGCCATAGGATCCTGCATGCCGACCTGATCGGCGCACTCGTGGAGCACGGTACGGGTCACTGGAAGCAAGCAGTGCAGGCCATCGACGCCCAGAGCTACAGCCTGATTGAGCGCCAAGCCAACCTGTTCGCAGGGCACCTGCCGGCGCCGACCCAACCGCTCCTGGACCACTACCGCGTTATGGCCGAACGAGCGTTGGCTCACGGGATCCGGCTCGATGAAGCCGGCGACTACGCCATGCAGCAGGTGGCAGCGGCCATCGCCGACGTGTTCAAGGTCTCAGCGGAGGTGATCACGATCAGGCTACGGGAGGCAGGCATCTTGCCGACTAACCGGTAAGGATGCCGATGTCCTCCGACACCGGCAACGGAGCCGGAGTCACCCTGCCTGAGGTCACAGCTCCGTGTGACATGACGGTTCGGGCCGCACTCGGCGCCAAAGCACCGAGTCCGGCCCGGTTGTACGATGGAGGTTCTGGATTGTCGGCCGGGCGGACCCGGCGGCTCAGGCTCAGGGCTCGAAGAACAGGTAGTCGGTATTCGATATGTACTCGGAGACACCAGCCGCGACGCTTGAGTACAGATAGAACGTCGAGCAGACGCTGTAGTCGAACGGCGCGCCTCCGGAGTAGGTCCCGGACATGATGCTCTTCCGGAGCGCCGCGAGCCTCGACTTCTGGTCGGCTGTCAGCGTCTGGTAGACCCGGGCGAACGTGTTCGCATAGGCGTGGTTGTTGGCGCCGTCCAGGTCGCCGTAGGTGGCCGAAAGCGCGAGGACCCGCGCCTTGACGGAGTCGGCGGCGGCCGTTGAGGTCAGGAGGCTCCGAAGCAGCGTGGCGATCTCGGTGCGGACCTGGACGATGCTTGTTGCGCCCTCGTAGAGGTTGCTCCTCTGGGTCTCGGTCAGGCTGGAGATCGCGTCGGCCTGAGACTGCGTCACGTACCCCTTCCCGGCGTCGCAGAGCGCCGAGCCCGCGGTAGCTGTGAGCTGTTCGTCGATGCTGTAGCCTTCATGGCCGATCGCCGGGGCGTCCTTGATGTAGAAGGAGCC
>CAISJD010000182.1 GCA_903885605.1 uncultured Chthonomonas sp.
CGCGACGTGACGGCCGGCGAGCCGATCCGGATGCCGCTGGTGACCCAGGGCTTGGCGGGGTCGCCGGGGATCATGTTGCGGTTGACCGTGATGCCCACGGCGTCCAGCGCCACCTCGGCCGCCCGGCCCGTGGAGCCCTTGGGCCGCAGGTCGCACCAGATCAGGTGGTTGTCAGTGCCGCCGGAGACGAGGCTCCAGCCCAGGTCCATGAGCGTTCGGCCGATGGCGGCCGCGTTGGCCCGGACCTGCGCCTGGTACGTTCGGAAGGCGGGCTGCTGCGCCTCGAGGAGGGAGACGGCCTTGGCGGCGATGACGTGCATCAGCGGGCCGCCCTGCATGCCGGGGAAGACGGCCTTGTCGATGGCCTGGGCATACTCGCCCGAGGTGAGGATCATGCCGCCCCGAGGGCCCCGCAGCGTCTTGTGCGTGGTCGTGGTGACGAAGTGCGCGTGCGGGACGGGCGACGGATGCTCTCCCGCGGCCACCAGCCCGGCGATGTGCGCCATGTCGACCATGAGCCGGGCGCCCACGCTGTCGGCGATCCGGCGGAACTCGGCGAAGTCGAGGATGCGGGCGTAGCAGCTGGCGCCGGCCACGATGAGCCTGGGCCTGTGCTGCTCGGCCAGCCGCGCGACTTCCGCCATGTCGATGCGCCCGGTCTCCGGCGAGACGCCGTAGTGCACCGGCTTGTACCAGGAGCCCGAGAAGTTGACCGGCGAGCCGTGCGTCAGGTGGCCGCCCTCGCTGAGGCTCATGGCCAGGTAGGTGTCGCCCGGCTCCATGGCCACGCTGTAGACGGCCAGGTTGGCCTGCGCGCCGCTGTGGGGCTGCACGTTGGCGTGCTCCACGCCGAAGAGCTCGCAGGCGCGCTTGCGGGCCAGCTCCTCGACGACGTCGACGTTGGTGCAGCCGCCGTAGTAGCGCTTGCCGGGGTAGCCCTCGGCATACTTGTTGGTCATCACGGAGCCCGTCGCCTGGAGCACGGCAAGCGAGACCACGTTCTCGGACGCGATCAGCTCGATGTGCGCCTCCAGCCGCTCCTCCTCCCACCGGATGGCCTCGGCCACGGCGGGGTCGGCAATCGGCAGCGGCAGCATCCTCGGGTCTATCTGGGTCGTCTCATTCACGGCGCCGGCCTCCTCGGGTCTGCTCAATCCTTCGGCGTCCGATCTTCCAGCGCGCCGAGCTTGGCGACGCGGCGCTCATGCCTCTCGCCGCCGGCGAACTCGCTGGTCATGAAGGCGCGCACGATGTCGTCCGCCACCTCCGGGCCGACGATGCGCTCGCCGATGCAGAGCACGTTGGCGTCGTTATGCTCGCGGGAGAGGCGCGCGCTGACGGATTCGGAAACCGCCGCCGCCCGGACGCCGTCGAACTTATTGGCGGCGATGGACATCCCGACGCCCGTCCCGCAGATCAGGATAGCCCGCTGGGACCGTCCGGCGGATATCTCGGCGGCGGCCGATGCGGCGTGATCCGGGTAGTCGGTTGAGACGTCGCTGAAGACGCCGAGATCGTCGACCTCATGCCCGAGGCCGAGCACGAGCGCGACGATGCGGTCCTTGAGGCGGAAGCCGGCGTGGTCCGAGGCGATAGAAACCTTCATCGGTGCTCCTGGAAGTGGCGCGTAACGGCGCTGCACTCGCTGGGGTTCATTTTACTTCACTGACCCCTCGGCCCGGCGGGACGCTCCCCAACGGCTGCGTCATCTCCCTCGGGTCGAAGGCTCACGCAGTATACTTACGGCATAATCCTCTGTGACATCGCAGGCATGATCGGGCGCCGGAAGGTGAGGGACCGCTCTTGAGGACAACCAAACGCGTAGCGCTGGCCGTATGGCTCGCAGTGCTCGTCGTGGCGGCATTCGCGGGTGGCCGGCAGATACGCTGGTTCAACCGCACCGTTTTTGCAGGCAATGCCCAGATGGCGGGGCCCATGGCGGGTCTCCCCGGCTCCGGCACGCCCTTCGCGGACGAGGCCGACTCCGGGGACCCCGCCGACACCCTGCGCGATGTGCTGGCGTACGTCTACAGCGAGTACGTCGACAAGGTGGGCGAACCCACCAAGCTGGCTGACGGCGCGGTGCGATCCATGGCATTCGCCCTCGATGACCCCCGCACGCGCTTCTACGACGCGAAGCAGTGGGCCCGCTTCCAGCGGCAGCTCTCCGGCGAGTTCGAGGGCATCGGCGCCTTCCTCACCGTGGGCAAGGTCAAGAAGGGTGCGGTCGAGCAGCGGCGCCTGCGCATCATCGCGCCCGCGCCGGGCGGCCCGGCCGACGTGGCGGGCGTGCGCGCCGGCGACGTGGTGACTGAGATCGACGGCCGGTGGGTCATCGCCTACGACCCGCGCCTCGACCTGAACAACATGCAGACCCGCGAGATGGATGACCGGACCTACCGCCAGGCCTTCAAGGACGCCACCAAGCGCCTGACCGACGGCATGACCCTGGGCCGCGCCCTGGACAGGCTCAACGGCCTGCCGCTGAGCAAGGCGACGCCTGACCCGGCCGACGTGAAGCTGACGCTGGAGAGGCAGGGCTCTCCCAAGCCCATCAAGGTCACCGTCCACAGCGCCGCCTACACGCTCGACCCGGTGAGCGAGACCAGGCTGGACGGCGTCGCCTGCCTCCGCATCACGCAGTTCAACGAACGCGCCGAGAAGGAGCTGGGCGAGGCCCTCGCGGCGGCCGGCACGGCGCCGGTCGTCATCGACCTCCGCAACAAC